>CAYLPS010000018.1:0-52275 GCA_964385625.1 uncultured Anaerolineaceae bacterium
GTAATACTGAACGTTGGCCTGTTTATTTCCGCCCGGGTGCAATGTTCGGTATTTTTGTTTTAATACGCAAAAACCGAACCGGCACAACCAGGGGGAATGGATCGCCGGCATATGTTGCTGTTCGCGTGAGAATCTCCAGAAGTTAACCTTGCACCCATCACCTTCCCAAAGCGAAGTGCGCAGCGGGAGCCGCTCAACAGAGTCCAGTCGATCTATTGAGCGCACGGCAGCGAGATTTGACCGTACTCTTGCTGGTCCGTGGGCCTCACACCAAACGGTCACCCTGTCCGATGGATAGGGCGCCCATCCCTGGGTGTGCAGCCGAATCGGCTGTCTGAACGAGGCAAGTACAACAAAACGCCCCATTTCTAGAAAGGAGTTCCCTTAAGGAAACAAAGGGAAACAACCAGAAACGGTAAAAAAGCCGTTCGAACCCGATTTAAGCGTAAACAGGCAGGTGCAGAATTATGTCACAGCAAGGTGGATTATCTTATCAAATGATGAAAGCGCTCCAGGCAATCTTTCGACCTGGTGGCAGCCGGCACGAAGATAAACAACATGGACGCAATCAGGATGTGATCCGCAGTATTGGAACCATGCAAAGCATGGTGGCGGATGTGCATGAATTTGCGCGATTCATCCGCAGGCAGTGGCCTGAAGTGAGTGAAGTTGAAGATGTCGAGCCAGAGATGGCTCAGACATTCGTCGAAGAATTAATTCGGCGTGAACGCAGCGGTGGCCGGATTGGACGCGTTATGGCATCGTTACGTAAGCTGGATCGCGCTTGTAGGATTACCGGAGTATTTGGCAAAGATGCACCCCCGTTACTTCCTTATAAAACCGATGGGGGATTAGGCGGCTTCCACTCCGAACCTCGACCGGTGGCTTATTTTCCGGAGCAAGCGGAACGAATTATCGAGTGGATCATCAATATCGATCCAATTTCAGCGCGGGTACTGCATGTGATGCAAAAAACTGGGCTGCGGATTCGAGAAGCAGTCTATCTTAGAGCACAAGATATTGATGTGGCAACATGCTTTATCACTCTGGAAGGGAATGTGAATCATACTAAAGGTGGCAGACCTCGCGAGGTACGCATTTCACCAGAAGAAACACCCTTCCTTTCCGAGATCAAAGCCATCGGCGAGAAAAATCCAACCGGTCACATCTTCCATGACCGCGGTTCTCTCCCGGATCGAGTGCGCGAACAGGTGCGCAAAGCTTGTAAAGCCCTCGGAATTCCTTGCCTGGGTACACACGGATTCCGGAAAACATTTGCAGCGCAAAACTATAAAAACAGGATTGAAGCTGGCGCGGATGATGACCAGGCGTTATTGGATACCTCCATTCAGTTAGGCCACAATCGTAAGGAAGTCACCATCCAGAGTTATGTTCCTCCCCAGGATCGGAGAAACTAACCCTTGACGAGCTGCATCCTTAACACAACTTCAAATCGATTATTGGCAATATGCCGGCTGCTTTCTCAACCTCCGTTTGCACATCCTGAAATTCAACTTTCTGTGATGGTTGAGAAATGGGAGATCTCACTGGAGCATAAAACCTGGGGATCATTGGTGGCGTTCGGTGTTTCTGCCTTACCAGCTTCACAATCATTTTTAATCACTCATTTTCCGGAATATCCAAATACCGCTGAAACTCAGTTGTTTCGCACTGCCCTTTTGTTGAAGTTGAACCCGATTCAACCGGATATACGCCGATTAGCCAGCTCCGCTTCTGATGAAGATCGGTTATTAGCGCGCCTGGCAAACGAACTATTTCAGTTACGCTCAGAACAGCGTGCCAATGCAATGAATTGGTTTTTGAATGGGTTGAGAATTTGGGGAATAGACACGTTGGATCAACCCCAAAGGGATAAACCCAAGGACAGTTTATGGGGTCAATGGAGTAAAAGAATGGGTTTACTCCAGATACCACGAGCTGCCTTTGAATTTGTCATTCAGGGTTCGCCGGCTGAATTTGCAGTTATGGCTCGCGAATCGATATTGAAGGAGATGGGGCTCGTCTGCACCGTCCTTAATCCTGGCACACAGCGTAAAATCCTGGAATTTCCGCTGGATATTAATCCGATTGCCGTTCGATTTTTGGACAGGGATACTTCTCTTGACCTGGTTGCCCACAAACTACTGAACGGAAATACCCTTCTCAAGGTTTCTTTGTTTGATAGTGAAAAGGGGTGGTGGCTTTGGGATGCTTTTCGGGACGAGATGGAACGGCTTGGCTGGTTTTCGATAACCACTAAAGAAAGCATGTCTTTACCTGTTGATTTTAAACCCCCAGAGATAAAGGGCTCAGAAATTACCTCGTCAAATACTGATTCAGAACCTCTCCCGACTATCGAAGAACCCAAGAAAGAACCTTCGCAGACCTGGCTGATGATTCCAGACAAGGGTTGGGATAGGGAATGCATTCGACTGTGGCATCGTGGGTTAACCTGTAAAGACATTGGAATACGTCTCCAGAAAACGGATAAGACAATTCTCAACCGTTTGAACCAGTTGCGGAAGGAATTTGGCGAGCAAATTGTGCCATATCGGAATGCAAATTACCGTTCAGGGTAAATTGGGATGTTTCAGGACATTTCGGGATATTCTGGGATATTGCAGCAAGGATATCCTTCGATAGAAAATGGCGGCGAAACACAGAACCGCCATTTTTCTATTGAGGAGCTAAATGATCAATCGCTTACGCATCATCCTTGAACAACCCGAATATTCTGCCCTGATCAAACTTTCAGGGCAGGAAGTCCGCAGCCCTGCCGACCAGGTAGTGGTTATCGTCCGTAATGAATTGGTCCGGTGTGGACTGCTGCCGGCAGACAAGCTGCCATATGGACCAGACATGAAAAAAACTACTGAAACTACCCTCACGCCAGAGGAGAAGTGAAATGACGAAAACAAATACCCTGACCCCTAAACCGAATGGTACGGCGTCTCTGCCGGCAGAGCTTCGCGAAATTTATGATCTACTGGCTGCCTATGGCCGGAAGGTGCGCCTGGCTGCAATAGCGAATGGTGAACAGCAGAAACAGGCTGATTACCAAAGAATGATCGCAGATGCCAATGAATTCCTGTCCAGGATGGAAAAAGAAGAGAAGCGGAATGGCAAATCTGCTTGAAATTGCCCGCTCTTACGCAATGGCCGGACTATCGGTAATTCCTGTAGGCCGAGACAAACGCCCACGGATCAAGTGGGCTGAATATCAGGACCACATTGCGGATGAGCGAACGCTGGAACACTGGTTTGGCACTGAAGGCAATATTGCTGTCGTTACCGGAAAGGTGTCCGGTAATTTGCTGGTGATTGACTTTGATGAACCACGTTTTTACGAGACCTGGTTGGAAAGAGCTGGAGATCGCACGAAGGGATTGGTAGTCCAGAAAACCGGCAAAGGAATTCATGTACTTTTCCGCTGTCCGGAGCCTGGGATTAATCAGAAATTAGCTTTTGTCAAAGATGAACAAGAGGTGGATGGCCGTCGAATTGCAATAGAAACGCGCGGTGAAGGCGGCTACATTCTGGTGGAGCCAAGTATACATCCCAATGGTGCTGTTTATTCCATCATTTCGGGCAGCCTGAGCGATATTCCAACATTCACGCAAGAGGAGGCTAACGCATTGGTGCAGGCTGCTCGATTATTGGATGAGTGTCCATTGACCCGTCGACAATTGGACAAGCAAAATAAAGCGAATTCGTATCACTTGAAATCTTCCGGAAAACAATCCGCCGATGTCATTGGCTCGTATAACAGCAATGTGACCATCGCTGACATTTTGTCCCGAAATGGCTATCAGGTTTGTGATGGTAGAGCGATCCGCCCCGGCGGTTCTCATTACTCCGTATTTATTTCGAAGGAAAAGAATCGCAGTTTTCACCACAACACGAACGATCCTTTAGGGGATGGCTATTGGCACTCACCCTTTGATGTGTTTTGTTTACTTGAGCATCAAGGAAACATTTCTGCTGCAGTTCGAACTGCAGCAGAAATGTTCGGGCTACACCGCAATGACACAGAAGATGAACCTGACACGAATCAAGATGGGCTTCCGGGCATTCGCGTCAACCATCGCCACTTCCGCGATGTGGTGGATGATTCAATTCAGGCATTATCATCGGCTAATGTACCCCCGATTCTTTTCATCCGCTCGGGATTATTGTCCAGAATCAGAATAGATGAGCATCATACACCAGCCATCGAACCTCTTTCTGAAGTAGCGTTACGTGGACGACTTGCCCGGATCGCCAACTATTATTCGGAGCGTACCTATAAAAAAAACACCTTCAAAGATCCTGTACCACCACCTTATGAGATAGTACGCGATATCCTTTCTTTGGGAGCGTGGCCATTTCCAGTAATAAACGGATTAATCGAGTGTCCAACAATTCGTCCAGACGGATCCATTTTGGCTGATCCAGGATACGATACATCGACAAAATTGTATTACGTTCCTAATGTTCAAATAACCAATCATTGGAGTACTCACGCCTCATGCCAGGATAGAAAAGCATTGGCCATTGAGTTAATCCAAGAAGTGATGCGGGATTTCCCATTTGTAGACCAATCATCCTGGGCAAATGCAATCGGGCTTCTGATTACACCGATTATGAGGCCGGCAATATCAGGGAAAGTACCTCTGGCATTGATTGATTCACCCCAATCTGGAACGGGAAAATCCTTGCTTCAATCAGTGATCAGCCTGGTCGCAACCGGCCATGAACCGGCAATGATTACTGCCCCCAGAGATTCTGATGAGTGGCGTAAAAAGATTACGGCAACCTTGATGACTGGGGCTTCGGTAATTTCAATCGACAATGTGACAGAACCGTTGGACTCCAGCGAAGTGGCAGCAGCAATTACTGTGCCTATCTGGTCAGATCGGATCCTTGGCCACTCGGAGATGGTGAAAATACCACAAAGCGCTACCTGGATTGCAAATGGTAATAATATTCGCCTCGGCGGTGATCTTCCACGGCGTTGTTACTGGATTCGTTTGGACGCCAAAACTTCACGTCCCTGGCAACGAGATAACTTTCTACATTCTGACCTGCCAGAATGGGTACTGAAAAATCGTGGTGACTTAATCAGCGCTGTGCTGACGCTCGCCCAAGGATGGTTTACTGCAGATCGACCGGCAAGTGGTTCTCCGGTCATTGGTGGATTTTTAGAGTGGTCGAAGGTTATTGGGGGAATCTTGACATATGCTGGAATATCCGGATTTTTAGATAACCTGGAGAGTCTTTATGAAATTATTGATGATGAGGGTCCCCAGTGGGAAACCTTCTTGATGGCACTTCACGAAATCTTTCAGAATACTCCGGTCACGATTGCAGAAATATGCAAAGAACTGGCCTCAATACCTGAGCTAATGGATTTGTTACCAGACACTTTTGAAGCACCGCTGGATGAACGTGGTTACATTCGGCCAAATTTCAAGAAAAGATTGGGGAAAGGTTTTGTTCAGCGTCAAGGTACCCGTTATGGAGAGTCACAAGTGCGGATTGAGCGTTGTTCTAATGACAGTCATTCAAAGGTAGCTCGCTGGCAATTTACTTGCGGTGTATGCGGGATTTGCGGGATGAATAAAGCAGACTGAGCAATACAAAAAATTGCCGAGAGAGTTGGTTTCTAAAACCCAGCATATACCGCAAACCCCGCTTTTGGGATTGAATACCGGCAAGTCAGGACTTTAATAATTGAATAAGTGGAGAGCTTTTATTGCATTCAACGTCATGAGACAGTAGAATCATGATGGAGTATTTTTTATGGCTGAAGAATGGCTTAAAACAACAGAGGCTGCCGAGATCAGCGGATACCATCCGAATCACATACGCCGGCTAATACGCGCTGGCGAAATTGTGGCTCGTAAATGGGGTTCCGCTTTGATGATCGACCGGCAATCTCTTATGGATTATCTTCAGAAAGTGGAAGCACAAGGGGGAAGAAGAGGCCCGAAACATCAGGGTTGACACACTTCAACAACTTTATTTTTATGCTATAATGTTCATATAGGTGAACATTTATCACCCTTATAACGGGCCAAGTCAGTGCTGGTAACACAAACATGGCCCTAACCCTCTCGCCGGGTTGACGGCACAGGGCTGAAGGTATTGTACCAGAACATCCGGTACAGCCTCACGCTATGCTATCGGCCGCTCTCCCGGTGAGGATGAGCGGATTTTTGTTTCTATAAATGAGGTGAAAATGAATTTACGCAATATCGATAGTTTTGAAAACGGAGCGATTGATCTGGTGGCAAAGATTGCGCCTTGGTGCGCTCCTATACCTACAGCTTACCTGGTTGGTCGGGCAACGGTCAACCATCTCGAATGGCCTGTTCCCATTGGCTTTCTTGCTGCCGCTGTGATCGAGTCGCTTGGCTTAGTTACCTGCGCAACGGCTTTAGATCTATACCAATTCAACCAGAACCGGCGAAAGAATGATCCCCCAGCTCCTTTTTTGTTGGCGGTGTTTTTAATTGTTATCTACTTTTTAGTCGCTGTTCTTCTCACTGTTGTTTTGGATACTCAACCTTCCTGGTCGGTGATCGCGCCGGCAATTTTCCCTTTCCTCAGCCTGGCAGGTGTCACGGTCATAGCGCTGCGCAAGGATTATCAGAAGCGGCTTCAGCAAATCGCAAATGAAAAAGCTGAACGTAAAGCAGAGCGTCAGGTGAACCACGGATTTCAACGTCAAGATTTGAGAGGTTTGTTTGAATCCCCCATGTCCAGCGAGATGTCAAACAATGGACAGATTGACATGAATTTGAACAGATTACAGGCAGGTAGAAAAGCAAAACTAGACAATCGACTTACCAGGTTATTGGACGCATTTCGTGTCAATCCATCGCTGGGGATAAGTGATGCTGCTCGAGCATTGGATGTTTCTCGACAGACCATTTATAGCTACATGGATCAGCTGGAGCACTCTGGAAAAATCCGTCGCAATGGTCATGGCGTCGAGGTACTCGAATGAATGAGATAAAACCTTCCAATCGACTAGCCGCCATTTATGTAAGAACTTCATCTGAACACCAGGGCGAAAAAGCCAGCCCGGATGAGCAAGAATCTGAATGTCGGGCTCTGGCTCAACAAAACAATCTGACGGTTTATAAGATTTATCGTGACACTGAAAAGTATCGGGTCAAAGGCCGGTTGGTTGATCCTTCGGGGACACGAGTGGATAGACCAAAATTACTGGAATTACAGAAAGACGCAGCTGCAGGACACTTTGGTTACATTATTGCGTGGAGAGAAGATCGTTTATATCGCAGTATGCGGGCCATGCTGACGGTTATAGATACTATTCAGGATAATCATATTCAAGTCCTTCTTGCCCGAGAATCGTTTGATCCAATGATGGCCCCACTCAAAGCATGGGTGGCCAGCATGGAATTAAAAGGGATGCGTGAACGCATGAGCATGGGAGTTAAGGCTCGTTTACGTAATGGGAAAGCAAACACCGGGCAGGATCGCTATGGTTATCGTAGGAATGGTGAAATTATTGAAATCGTTGAGGAAGAAGCCAGGTGGGTACGAAAAGTTTTTGAATGGTATAACCAGGGCGTCAAACTGATGGAGATCCGGAGGAGATTAATTGAAGCGCGTGCTCCTCAAAAAGGCTCAACTCGTCTTCGGAAAATTGAATGGGCAGTCACTTCAATTCAATCCATTTTACAAGCTGCCGATGCATATTATCGCGGGGTTAAGAAACAAAGTCGAGATGGAGAAGTTTTCGAGATTCCTGCACCACCAATTATTGATTCCAAAACATATGAACGGTATCGAATTGTTCGAGAACGAAACGTTAAGCATCCTATGTTCAACTATCGCCATGATTACCTGGTCAGTGGATTATTGAAATGCGCCTGTGGGCGTAAATGGGCCGGCAGAACCCAATCTTCTGCAACCCGAAAGAACCGTAAGGGTGAGGTTGTGCCGCGTAAGACCATGTCCAGCACTTATTGCTGCACCCAACACCACAAGGAACTGATTCACGAGGACTGTCCTCGCAGCATTGGTCATCTCAAAGCAGATGACTATGTTTGGGGGAAAGTAAAAGGTGCGATTGATGACCCTGAGATTCTCATCGCAAGGGCAAGAGATTATGTAGATGATCTACGTAAGAAGGCAAAATCCGCAAATGAAGACAACGATCGGATACAACGAGAGTTGGATAATCTGGTTTTAGAACGGAAATGGGTAATTACACAGGCGCGAAAAGGAAGTATTTCAGAGCAAGACATGGATGAGCAGTTAGCAGATCTTTCAGCCCAAGAAATTACATTGAAGCAGGAAATGGAGATGGTAACTGATCAATCTTTACTGTCTGCCCTCAATCAGTGGGAAGAACATGCGCGGGAATATTTTGCTGATCTTAAGGTCGGTTTATTGGAATTAAATACCGTTCCTCAAACAGATGAGGAACGGCTTGAACAATTTGAGTTGAAACGAAAGATTGTAAATACTTTGGTCGAGAAGGTCTACATCCACAAGGATCGGTCTTTAGAGGTTACGATCCGTTTAAATCTCCTCCAGATGATTCGGCAACGACCTAGTGCGGACCAAGTCCCACAGGTCGGAACTTATACCCGTATACGATAATTCCACGCTCGTCGCCATCAGAGCGTAACTTGCGGGTGACCATCTCCACTGGCATGCCGATTTGCACCTTCTGCCCGCCCAGGTCGGTGAGCTGGGCGGTGACCATGGGGCCCTCTTCCAGCTTGACCAAGGCAACCGTGTAGGGCACCTGCGCTTCATACCCGGCAGGGGCATCATAAACAGTGGTGTATGAAAATACCTCACCCTTACCGCTGAACTGGTACTCGGTTCGGGCTTCCTGCCCGCAATTGGGGCAAATGTCGCGAGGTGGGAACAGCTTGGCATCACAGTGCGGGCATACTTCTCCCACCAAGGCGTAGCGCTGTTTCTTTAGTCTCCAATGGCGAGGAATTTCCATAATCAGACTCTCCTTGTCTACTTTATTCGATGTTATTTATAGCCATTGGTCGCTATCAAATCCTATCAACTTGCCTTAATAGAGCCTTTCTCATCTGCAAGCTGGTGGTAGAGTTGCAAGGCCTGTTCCAATTCGCTAATGGCCCGCGGTTTATAGGGCAGCACATGGAACATGATGTGCTCCACGCCCATTTGCTCGTAGCCCAGCATGGCTTCGGCCACCTGGCTGGGTGTGCCGTTAATGGGTGGGTAGTCCAGGTCATCAGGTAGGGGCATCATTTTGGGGTAATGCACGTATAACATGGCTGTGACCCCAATAGAAGCTGGGTCGCGCCCCACATCTGCGCACGCATCCAGGAACTCCTGGCGGGGTTGGGCAAATATACCGGGATTGCCAAAATAGCCCGAATTCCACAGGTCGGCATAGCGGGCGGTCAGGCGCATCATGCGCGTACCGCCGCAGCCCACCATCAGGGGTGGACCATTTTGGCGTGGTCCTCGCGGCCTCACCTCGCAATCGCGTGCCTGATAATATTTACCCTTAAAGTCCACCCGACCCTCCGTGAGCAGCGGGCGGATGATCTGCAAGGCTTCCTCGAAGCGGTCCACGCGGTGGTCGAACGGGTAACCAAAGGCATCATACTCAGGCTTGTTCCATCCGGCACCCAGCCCAAGAATCAGCCTGCCACCCGAAACTTCATCCAGGGTAATGGCCATCTTGGCCAGCAGCGCCGGGTTGCGGAAAGAGTTGCACGCCACCAGGGTGCCCAGCTCTACATGCCGGGTGGCATCTGCCAGGGCGGAGAGAAAGGTCCAGCATTCCCAGATGCCAATGGCTTGCTCGCCTTCAGGGCGGTAGAGTAGGTGGTCGTACAGCCACAGGCAATCAAACCCCGCTTCCTCTGCCTGCTGGGCTATCTCCCGCGTCTCCTGGTAGCTGTAAGCCCGCCCCATATCTTTGCGTTCTGCAATCACCAGCACGAGGCCAACTTTCATAGCGCCTCCAATACATGGGTTACCGCCGAGGATGCTGGTCCGGCCAGGCACTGGATGAGCGCCCGGCGGGCATCTTCCACCTGGTTATCTCCAGCCTGCTGGCGCAGCTGTAGGGCGGCTTCCACGGCCTGGTACACGCCCGTGGCGCCGCCTGGGTTACCGCGACCCTTCAGCCCACCCAGGGTGGCGATGGGCAGCTGCCCATCACGGTTTAGTTTGCCTTCCTGCGCCAGCTTCCAACCCTCGCCGGGTTTGGCAAAACCACCCGCTTCCAGAGCCAGGGCGGCATAGATGGAATAAGAATCATACAGCTCAAACAGGTCCACATCACTCGGCAGGATGCCAGCCTGGCGGCAGGCGCGTTCCACCGAGTGGCAGGCTGCCTCGAATGCCAGCGGGTCGGTACGGTCGTGGATGGCCAGCCGGTCGGTAACCAGGCTGGAGCCGGTGATGCGCACCAGCGGATGCTTGTAGCCGGCTGGCAGCAGCTCGGGCAGGGTGAGGATCACTGCGGCAGCTCCATCGGCAACAGGAGCCGCATCGAACAGTGTGAGCGGCTCGCTGATAGGGTCGGCGTTGTGATAGGCCTCCAAAGACACCT
The DNA here is from genome assembly GCA_964385625.1 of uncultured Anaerolineaceae bacterium. Lineage (GTDB taxonomy): Bacteria > Chloroflexota > Anaerolineae > Anaerolineales > UBA4823 > FEB-25. The sequence continues at coordinate 10,574 of CAYLPS010000018.1, forward strand.
GGCTGTGGTACATGGCGTGCGGGTTGGTGAGGGCATTGGCATGGGCCAGGATGGGGAAACTGGCGAACGCATCATGCATCACATTGTACTGGTGCATATAGCGCCGCATGAGCAGGGCAGCCTGGGCGTTGGGGGTGAGGCCCTGCACGGCTTCGTAGTCGCTATCCTCGCTGAGGGTATGGATGGCCTCGGCGCCCGGGCCCAGCTGGTCGGTCACCTTCTCTATCCCCAGCACCAGAGCCACCCTGGCCTCGCCAGATTTAATGGAAAAATAGCCCATGCGCAGGGCTGCGCCACCTGAGGCTCCCCCGGCTTCGATGGTGGAGGCCTCGATGCCCGCCAGGCCGCTGTAATCGGAGATCAATGCTCCCAGGTGCGCCTGGTGGGAGGCGGCAGGGGCCACCATGTTGGCCACGAACAGGATGTCGGGTCGTAGGCCGCCGGCATCCTGTATGGCAGCTTCGAGGGCGGTGAGGGCCAAGTCGCGCAAGGAGATGGTATAGTGCTCGCCGACATCGGTCTGCCCGATGCCGGCGATGATGACATCGCTCATAGGTTTACGCTCCCCATTTTGTCCGGCTCACTGCATGGCCAGCTTGCCGCGGTAGCGTACGTAGGTGCCGTAATCGATCTCGGTGCGGCGAGCGATGTATTCCTGCGTTTTGGGGGCACGGTCGCGCCGTGCCAAAATCGCCTCGGTTACGCGGATGGCAAAGGCGTCCGAGCCGGCTCCTGAGCCGAAGGAGACCATCAGGATTTTGTCACCCGGCTCGGCCACATCTAAAATACCGGTCAGGCCGATGAGCGCTGCACCGGCATAGGTGTTGCCGATCACCCCCACCAGCAGCCCGGGGGCAATCTGCTCCTTGCTGAACCCCAGCTGGGCAGCCACCCGCTGGGGAAATTTCGAGTTAGGCTGATGGAAAACCGCCCAGCGATAATCCTTAGGGGTGGTGTGGGTGCCTTCCATGAGTGCCTGGGCAGCTTCCACAATGTGCTTGAAATAAGCCGGCTCGCCGGTGAAGCGCTGCCCGTGCTCGGGGTAGCGTTGGTGCTCGCGCCGCCAGAAATCGGGGGTGTCGGTCACATAGGAATAGGAACCCTCGAACACGGCTAATGCTTCCTCAGCTGGGCTGAGCAGGTAGGCTGCCCCGCCTGCCCCGGCGGTGTATTCCAGGGCGTCACCTGGGCGCCCTTGGGCGGTATCCATGCCGATGGCCATCGCATAATGAGCCATGCCCGAGCCGACGAAACCGATGGCTGCCACCATGGCCTCAGTACCAGCCTTGCAGGCGAACTCCCAATCGGCGGCCTGCACGTAGGGCACCGCCCCGATGGCCTCGGCCACGATGGTGGAGGTGGGCTTGACGGCATAGGGATGCGATTCTGAGCCCACCCAGACGGCGCGGATATCCTCTGCATGGATGCCCGCCCGCGACATGGCGTTGCGGGCTGCTTCGATAGACATGGTGGCCACATCTTCGTCCAGGCCGGGTACGGCTTTTTCCTTAATGGGCAGCCCACCGGAGCCGTCCGTCCAGATGCGTGCCACCTCCTTGGCGGGCAGGCGGTAACGTGGTACATAAGCCCCATAGCCAATAATCCCGACCGGGTGGGTGGGTTGGAGCATCATGGGCTTCAGATTGGACTGTGAAATTTCCATATAATTACTTCTTCCTTGACTTCATTTTTGGCCCGTTAACCAGGCAACTGTGTAGTATATCATTTTAATATTTTGCTTAATGATTAAGAGTTGTTTTGTTTACCGCTGCCCGTCCACCAGTAGCTGCATGCATGCCAGCACGATAGGTCAAAATCAGATTAACCAGCCTTGTCTTTCCACTCCAGGAGGATTTCTTTTGCCCGGTCGATGCGCACAGCCTTCTCGGCCACCAGCTGGGCGGCCAGCTTTTCGATGGCGTCACCCTCGGCGCCAGCCGCGACAGCCACCTGGCGGGCGTGCAAGCTCATATGGCCGCGCTGGATACCCTCGGTGGCCAGGGCGCGCAGGGCAGCCAGGTTTTGGGCCAGCCCCACCGATACGATGATCTCCGCAAGCTGCGCCGCAGTTGTAACCCCCATCAATTTTATAGCTATTTGGGCGACCGGGTGCACCTGGGTGGCCCCGCCCACAATCCCCACTGCCATGGGCATCTCCAGGCTGCCTGCCAGGTCTCCCTGTTCATCCTGGGCCCAGGTGGAGAGCGAGGTGTACCAGCCGTGCCGGGCGGCATAAGCATGCGCTCCGGCCTCGATGGCACGCCAGTCGTTGCCTGTGGCAATCACCACCGGGTCCACACCATTCATGATGCCCTTATTGTGGGTAGCTGCCCGGTAGGGGTCGGCAGCGGCAAAGGCCCAGGCAGAGATGATGCCATCGCGCACGTCTTCAGCGGGATAATCATCGAAAGCCAGCTGGTTGAGTGGGATGGTGCAGCTGGCGCGCGCCAGGCGCCGGTCGGCCAGGTTAGAGAGGATGCGCAGGTGGGCTTTGCCGCCCGTGATGCTCTCCAGGCGGGGGGCCAGCCGCTCCACGGCAGTGTTGACAGCATTGGCGCCCATGGCATCCCGCACATCGTAGATCAGGTGCACCACCAGGAAGGCCCCGATGGGCGATTCGGCGATGGTACGCACTTCCAGGTGGCGCGGGCCACCTCCCAGGCGTGCCAGCACTGGGTCTAGCTCAGCAACTTCGGCCAGCAAGGATGCCTCTTGCTCCTGGATGGCCTGCCTGGCAGCTGTAAGGTCGGTGAGGCACAGCAGCTGGATCTGGCCGATCATCTCGGGCGGGTCAGCCTGGGCGATGAAGCCTCCCCCGGCACGTGCCAGCCTGGCCATGAACGATGCCCCTGCCACCACGGAGGGCTCTTCGATGGCCATGGGCACCAGCACTTCACGCCCGTTGACCAGGAAATTCAAAGCCATGCCCAGCGGCAGGGCGTGGATACCCACCACATTTTCGATCATGTGGTCAGCTTGATCAGCGGTTAAGCCGGCCTTGCCGCGTAACACGTCGATCTCGTCTGCGGATAATTCGCCACGCTGGGCCAATCCAGCCAGGCGTTGCTTCAGGGTCAGGTTATAAAAACCGGGAATGCGCGATCCTTTAGTTTCCAATTCCATTTCATTCTCACCAGTTAGCCTGAAATAAGTGTACCGAACCAACCCCCTATAGTCTATCTGCAGGGGCTGGCAAAAGCTATCAGATTGGGTCAGGCAGATTTAAATTTGCTTACTCACTGGCCCGTTTTCGGCGATTCTAAAAAAGTCGCTGCAGGCTGTCATTATGACTTACAGAGGTGCAGCCTCAAACGCCAGGTCTTAAGATCAACTCATACCGACATGGTGATATCCGAAATTTGCAGGCTGTCTCCACAATTTGGGTCTGGTTTTTATCACTGACATACCCGGTTTAATCGATATAATGTATCGATGAATATTCAATAAAAGGAGTACCTAATGCCTGACGACTATACAATTCAATACCTCGACCCACCAGCCTGGGAGATCATCGGGGGAGGCATCCGCGAATACAACACGCAACAGGCGGGAGATGGCCGGGCTGTCTTGTTATGTTACGCCCTGTATGCACCCGATGGATCTGTCTTAGGCGGCATCATCGGTGAGACCCATTGGAACTGGTTGTTCATCAACCTGATGTGGATCCAAGAAGGCTTGCGCGGCAAGGGATATGGGCACCAGCTACTACGAGCAGCTGAAGAAGAGGGTCGAAAACGTGGGGCAACTCACGCCTACCTGGACACGTTCAGTTTCCAGGCACCAGAGTTTTATAAGAAGCACGGTTACCAGGTATTCGGGGTCTTGGAAGATTTTCCACCCGGCCATCAACGCTATTACCTGAGCAAAAACCTGTAAACCAGGTAACAATAATCGCAAAAATCAGGTATAACTGTCCGTAATCCTGTAGGTGCCCTCAGAAGAGACAACACCGGATAAACTAAGCAATCGTTGGGAGACCTGGGCGACGGGGTGATGCAGGTGATCTGGCTGCCATGAAGATGATCATTTGGAACTGAAAGGTCGAGCTGGACGTCTTATTCATCATAGTAATCTAAATTCATCCGGCTACTGGCTGGAGCCTCGGAATGGAAAATGAAAAAGACCTATTTTGTGCTCACCATCATCGTCGTATTGCTCGCCGGCTGCGCCCAGGCAAGCCAATCAGGCAACCCTGCCTGGGTGGACCAGCTGATCAGAAATTTCCTGGCTGACCCGGTGGGCAACCCGCCCTTATCCATCTGGAGCTACCAGTATAACGGACAGAGTGTGTATTTCGTACCCGCCCACTGCTGCGACATTGCCAGCGTTGTGTACGATTCCCAGGGTGCGGTGCTGTGCTCGCCGGATGGCGGCATTACCGGTAAGGGTGATGGCAAATGCCCCGATTTCTTAATCACTCGCACGAACAAGCAGCTGATCTGGCAGGATAATCGCACCCGGTGAGGCGATAATTTCGATACCTGGCCTGGTGAAAACAAGTGCTTTTGCTTGGGCATTGAAACCCTCCAGCCTGTTATAATAGCTTTTCAAAGTGGGGAGAAATTCAGCCACGAATAAATATGGCTGGATTGAAAGGGAACTAGTCATGGTCCAGGTCCGTTACATTGTCACCGATATCGAGGCGGCTATCGCCTTTTACACCCAGCAGTTGGGGTTCCAACTTAACATGCACCCGGCACCTCCCTTCGCCATGCTTTCGCGCGGTGACCTGCGCCTGGTGCTCAGCGTACCCAACCCGCAGGGTGGTGGAGGGCAGCCCATGCCAGATGGGCGGCAGCAGCAGCCGGGGGGTTGGAATCGCTTTGCCATCCAGGTGGGTGACCTGGATACGATGGTGGAGGGGTTGCGGAAAGCCGGGGTGAGCTTCCGCAACGAGATTGTCACTGGTGTGGGTGGCAGGCAGATCATCGTGGAGGACCCGTCGGGCAACCCCGTCGAGCTATTCGAGCCCAGCCTCGAAGAAGCCCACCTGCCAGGCAAACCATAACTATATTTTTTTGTTGAGTAGGGGCAGTATCACCCTTTGGCGGCTGAGCCCACCGCATAACAATGCGGGAGGGCGCCGAGGTTTTCTGAGGCGCCCAGTGCCATGCGCCAGGGGCTGTCCTCACTTTCAACGAAACCGAGCGAACGTAATAAGTTGCAGGCCTTAGGGTTGGAATCCAATACCCCCAGGCTGAACGGCTGGCCTCCCAACCCGTAGGCAAAGGCGCTGAGCAGCGCGGCGGGTTTTTCAGCCTGCTCGCTGATGACCCACGGGCCCGCCGAGACCCAATCCTGGCCTCTACGCCCCAACATAAAGCCAGCGACGCGGCCTGCCCTCACCAGCACGTAGCTCAGCTCAGGATAACTGGCGAACCTGCACCGCAGGAAGAAACCCCGGTCTTCTCCAAATGCATGCTGGTCGAGCGACAGCACCTCGCCCATGTCGCTTTCGGACATGCGGCGTGTATGCCGGCTGGACTCACCACCGAGCTGCCCGCTAAACCTCCATGAGCGGCACACCTTGTGGAAACCATTGCGTTCATATAAGCCCACGGCCCTAATCACGCCATCCAGGTAAGCCGTCTTCACTCCACGGTTCTTCAGGTAACTGACCCCCTGGTTCAACAGCGCTGTGCCCACCCCAATCCCGCGCGCCTCCGGCCTCACGATCAGTTCGCCGATAAAGCCGCTGGCGCCATAGCAGGTGGCGATGCAAATTCCGACGGGATGGTCATCCTGCTCTGCGACCAGGCAGCCATATGGATCATACAGGAAGAACCCCTCCAGGGTGTGCAGGTTTTCGCTGAGCCAGCCCTCGGCGGCTGTGCATTGTGTGGCAAAGGCTAAATCTGCTTGCCTCATGCTGCGAATATTTAGCCTGGAATGCCTGTTTGCCGCCATACATTATTCTGGAAATTTGGGCGGAGGCGATTACCTCTGGGCTTGTAGCCAATCTTTGAGCGGCTGTTCGATGTGGATCAGTTTATCCAGGTTGGGATTACCAAAGAACCCGCCATATTCCTCATAACGGCAGGTGATGAGCTGCTCCAGGTTCTTAGGCCGGTGGAATGGAGCCACCCTGGTGTGCAAATGCAGGGGGTAATTCATCTCGAATGGCAACAACTGCAATTCTTCCTGTTTTAATAAGGCCAGTATGCAGCCTGCCAGGATCGCCTGGTGGATGAAAATTTCGTAAAGCTCATTTTGTCCATAAAATGCGCCAAATTCCGGCAAGCCGGCCAGCTTCTCGAAGCGTGATTGCCATGCGCGTAGCAAGCCGCGCTCGGGGCGCACCACCAGCAGTCCGGCGTTGAAGTAAGCACGCACCAGCTGCTCATCCACCACTGTTTGCATCGGGTAAATATCGGCTACCTCCACCTGGCAGTGCCGGTAAACCAACCCCCAATATTCATCGATGGGCTCGTTGAACTGCGAGCCGAGTAATTTCAGGTGCACCGGGCAGGCTCCCAGGCTTTTCCCGGCCGGCAAAAGCATGTCAATCGGCGGCTGGAGGACCATTGTGTCGGCAGCCAACCAGGCCAGGAAGCTTGCCTCCCCCTGTGCCATGCCCTCTGCAATGGCCGCTGCGCTCACAAAGCTTGAAAAAGCTACTTTCGGCTGGATGGACTGTGGGTCGAACGTGACCAGGCGCGCCCCAAGCGAGAAAATCTTCTGGCGGGTTGCCTCTGATAGCTCCTCTTCCCTCCTGCCGCTGACCAGCCAGATGGGGTTAAAGCACAGCTCCCCGCCGAATGTGCGGATGCTGCTCGCCAACCTCAAGGCATCCTTTTCAGCTTCCCCCGATCCAAGCATGAATGCAAAGATCAAATCCTTCATAGGCAGGTCACCCTCCGCTCAATTTTTGCTGGAGGTAGCGCTCAACCACCTCCTCCAACACATCCAGCGGCATGCCACCATTACCCAGCAGCAGGTTGTGGAATTCCTTCAGGTCAAATTGCTCACCCAGCTGGTGCATGGCGCGCTGCCGCAATTCCATGATCCTAGTATATCCGAAATAGTAAGCAGTGGCCTGGCCGGGGATGGAAATATAGCGGCTGACTTCAGCTTGCAGCTGAGATTGCGGCATTCCGGTATTTTCAACCATGAATTTCACCGCTTGGTTAAAATTCCACTGCATGGCATGAATGCCTGTGTCAACCACAAGCCGCGCGGCCCGAAAAGCCTCGGCCTGCAAACGCCCGAGATTGCCATAGATGTCATTCTCATAAAAACCCAAATCAAGCGCTAGTCTCTCGGCATATAATGCCCAGCCTTCAACGAAGGCGGTAAACTCTGCATTGCGGCGGATGGAAGGCAGGTCCAGCTGTTGGGCGATGGCTAATTGAAGGTGATGCCCGGGTATGGCCTCGTGGTAGGCCAGGGTGGGCATGCTGAATTTAGGCTGGGCACCGCTGTCCTGAGCGTAGAACATGCCGGGGCGCGAGCCGTCGATGGCGGGTGTAACGTAATAGCCCCCGGTAGGTCCGCCGACCACGATCACGCCTATCTCCGGGCGCAGGTCGAAAGCGCAGGCGATATTTTCATTGGCCTGGTCAATGATCTGCTCATACCCGCTGACGATAGCATTCCCATAAAGGATGCCGCCATCGACGGCCACGCGCGTGTATAACTGGGGCAGGCTTTCGCTTTGGGGGTAACCCAGCTGGTCAAAAATCGTGCGCATCTCAACGTGGATGCGCTCCAGGGCTTGCAGTCCTGCCTGGTGGATCTGCCCGGAAGTTAGCTCAGTGGTGGTGTAATGCTTGAGCAAGTAGCTGTAATAGCTGTCACCGCCGGGGAATTTCCATACCCCCGCATCATTATTGGTAACCGTAGTTAGATGCTCAAAATATCGCACCAGCGATTGGTACGCCGGAATCACCGCGCCAATAATCGCTTCCATGGCCTGCTCGAGCAGTTCTTGTTTTTGCGCAGCATCAATTTGATCGAGGGCATTTACTTTGGCGGTGAAGGCGGTGTAGTAAGGGGTCGAAGCAGCATCGCTTTCGGCAATGCCGTTCAAGTCTTGGATGATCCAATTGGCCAGGAAAAGCGGTAGTGTCACCCCGCTGGCTTCCCGGCGCTTTAGCCCATCCACCAACTGGGCAAACTTGGTATCCACCTGGTACAGGCAGGCGATGTAGTCCTGGGCATCCTGCAGGTTGGTCACCGGGCGCAGATCGGTGAAAAATTGCAGCAGGTCGAGGTGGACGCTGAATACGGTGGGGTTGACCGGGTAATCGTCATACATGAACTGGTGACCTTGCACTCGGTCGGCGAGGTACCAATCATAGATATCATACGTTACCTGTTGTTCGGCTGTCAGTGTCGAACGTTCATATTGCTTGAGTAAAGTCAGGGTCCCCGTTTCCAGCGCGTGGGTCTGGCGGATATATTCGTCTGAGATATTGGTCAGTTGGTCGGTGGGCGTACCGAAAGCCTCTGAGAGCCCCAGCTCGAGCACTGTCTCGGGGTCCCGGCTGAGCAGGCTGCGGTAGGAATCTTCCACGAAGCTGTCAAAATCGACCGTTGGCGCTACAGTAATGGGCTGGCTTGCGCTGGGGAGATGTTGTACCCCACAACCCGCGAGTAGCAGGCTCACCAACAGGATCATCGATAAGAGCCTGTGTTGTTTGACCATTGCATCCCCTCCTGCGACCTATTTTTTACCGATCATCAGCACGTTGGTAGCTGCGTGGAACCCCACCTGGTGGACACGCTGGCGCAACCGCTCACCTTGCCTGCATAAAGCTGCTTCACCTTGCAAATCCTGGATGCGCTGCTGGTAGCGGTCGATAATTTTATCCAGCTCCTGGATGAGCACGGGGTCCTTTGGGTCTGTGTCGAGGTCCAGCAGGTCATAATAATCTGTTGAGCTCAATCCCAGCTTATCGATAATCTCGATAATCTGCCGGCGGGTATAGGTCTCGTGGTGGCTGATTCCCCCTGCGGTATCGATTGCCGCCCACCAGTGGTGCAACAAAACATGGGTCAGCTGGGTCTCGCATTGGGCATCACGGTACATTTCATTGATGATGAAATATCCCCCCGGTTTGCACACCCGCAGCATCTCGGCCAGCACACCGGCTAAGTCGTCCATGTGATGTAGGGAGAAGGCGATGCAGACTGTATCGAAATGATCATCTGGAAAGTCGCAGCAGGCGGCGTCCATGCACAGGAAGTGAATATTATCCTGCGGATACACCTCGCGGGCTGCTTGCAGTGGACGCTCATTCAAGTCGATGGCGGTGATCTCGGTAAAGTCTTTGAGGTTGTCCAGCAGGAAGGTGATGAAGCTTCCATTACCCGTGGCCACATCCAGGATGTGCCCTGCGGATATGCAGCCTAATGCTTGTTCAGCTTTTTCGGTAGATCGATCATGATCCATCAAAAATATCTCCTCGCCAGCTGGGAACGCGGGTGTAAGCTCCATTACCATTACTTGGCATGGATTAAAAATGTTCAAACATCCCCGTGGTTTGAAAAGTATGCAACATATCGATGCTCCCGGCGATGTTAAAGTCATTTTCGATGTTGTAGAATATAACGCTGGTCTGCCTGCCACCGGGCACGTTGCTGTGCTATGCATTAAAGGCATCGCGAGAGAAGCTATATGTGCCAAAAATTACCAATTAAGGTAAAATATTAGTGTATTGAGGTATCCTGTATGGTATTGTTAACCCGCGAAGAGATAGAAGCCCGATTGGTTGCACTCCATCGCGCCAGTCTTGAGCTGGTTAGCGACCTATCTGTGGATATCGTCCTGGAACGGATTGCCCAGCTGGCGCGTGAACAGTCGGGTGCACGTTACGCCGCATTGGGAGTGCTGGATGAAACAGGGGTATTGGTCAAGTTCATCCCGGTTGGAATGACCTCTGATGAGATACACCAGATTGATCACCCACCTGTCGGCCTGGGATTGATTGGGGCGATCGCCAAAGAGCGCCGCACCATCCGCATCCCGGATATTTCGCGCGATAGCCGCAGCGTCGGCTTCCCTGATCACCATCCACCCATGACCAGTTTCCTGGGGGTGCCTATTCTTTCCGGCAACCAGCTGCTCGGCCAAATCTACCTGACCGACAAGGAAGACTACACCGAATTCACCCGTGATGATGAGCGCGTGATCGAGATGCTGGCTGCATACGCGGCAGTGGCAATAACCAATGCCCGCATGTACGAAGAACTTAAGCAAAGGGACGAATCGCTTTCCCAGCGCAATAAAGACCTGAAATTGCTGAATGATGTCGGTGAGATGCTTGCCGATACCAGCGAGATCGATAAACTCCTGGAAAAGATACTCGATTATGTCATGTCGTACCTGGGAGTGGAGGCCGGCGAAATCTTCCTTACCGAGGAAGATGGGCAGTCCTTACGCATGGCGATGCATCGCGGTGAAGCAGCCGAGGCATTTTGGACCAAAGATCAGTTCCGGCTGGGCGAGGGCTTCGTGGGAATGGTGGCGGAGAGCGCCAGGCCCATGGTGACTAATTCCCTGCAACACGACGTGAGATTTTTACGGCACGATGTGGTTAACGCAGGTTTTCAATGCCTGGCTTGCATCCCGCTGGTCGCCCATACGAATGTCATCGGCGTGCTGGGGGTGGCCACGCGCAAAATGCAGCAGTTGGAGCAGCGCGAGATCAATTTGTTATGTTCCATCGGCACCTGGGCAGGTACGAGCATCGAAAATGTGCGCCTGAACGAGCAGGCACGGAAGCTGGCGGTTTTGGAGGAGCGCGAGCGTATCGGTATGGACCTGCATGACGGCATCATACAATCTATCTATGCCATTGGCCTGGCGCTTGATTATGCCCGCATGGAAGTGGAAACCAATCCAAAGCAGGCGCTGGAAAAGCTCGAGCAGGCCATCGAAGGCCTGAACGGCATCATTCGCGATATCCGCACGTATATCATGGATTTGCGGCCGTTCCAGCTGCGCGGTGAAGACCTCATAGACAGCTTGCAGCGCCTGATCGATGATACCCGCACCCATACGCGCTTGAAAATCAGCCTGGACGGGCCTGAAAAAGGAAGCTTGATACTGCCCACGGCAATTTCAACGGCATTATTCCACATATCGCAGGAAGCGCTGGCCAATATCGCCAAACATGCCGTCGCCCACCAGGCTAAGGTCAGCCTGTGGCAGGCAAAAGGGCGCATTTTGCTTGAAATCACCGATGATGGGGTGGGGTTCGATGTGAACAAGGTGAACCTTGTTCTGGGGCATGGCCTGGCGAACATGCGCACGCGTGCGCGTAAAATGGGCGGGGATATCGAGGTTGTATCTGAGCCCGGCAGAGGCACTTCCGTGCTCACATGGATACCTTTGAACCAGAATGGCCACGCTGACCAGCCGCGAAAACCCCAAGATTAAACAAATCAGGCAGCTGCTCAACCACCGGAAAGAACGCCTTGGCTCCGGGTTGTTCGTGGTGGAAGGCATCCACCACGTGGGAGAAGCGATCGAGGCGCACGCCGCGGTCGAGTATATTTGTTACGCGCCTCAGCTGCTGAGCAGCGAATTTGCCCGCCAGCTTATCGATGAGCAGTCACATCACGGGACGGTGTGCTATGCGGTCAGCAGCGACACATTCTCCAGCCTGGCAGGCAAGGATAACCCGCAGGGGATCCTGGCTGTGGTTCATCAACGCCATACCAGCCTGGAGCATCTCTCTGCCGGCAATTTCCCTTTTGGGGTGGCGCTTGTGGCTCCTCAAGACCCGGGCAATATCGGCACCATCCTGCGCACCCTCGATGCGGTGGGTGCCAGCGGGCTGTTACTGCTGGACGACCCCGATAGCGACCAGTATAGCGCCGATCCCTTCCATCCCAGCTCGGTGAGGGCCAGCATGGGAGCCATTTTTTGGTACCCGCTGGTATCAGCTTCTTTCCTGGAATTTTCACATTGGGCCAAAGGCAATGGGTTTACCATCTATGGCACTTCGGCTCACGCCGCCCAGGATTACCGCCAGGTTAAAACCTATACACGCCCCCTGGTTTTGTTGATGGGCAGCGAGCGCCAGGGGCTCACCCCGGCGCAATCGGCGGCATGTGATGTGACGCTCAGCATCCCCATGAAGGGTAGGGCAACATCACTGAATCTGGCGATTGCCAGCGGTGTGATGCTGTATGCAATTTTCGATAAGCTGGGCTGAATTTGGGAGACTTGCCTCAGCGGGCTGTGCTACCCCCATCTACAAGCAACGCCGAGCCCGTCATGAAGCTCGATTCATCCGAGGCCAGGAATAACACCGCCCGGGCGATCTCGATGGCCTCGGCCACCCGGCCGATGGGAAGGTCGGTTTGGCGGGCTTCGGCTTCACTCACCTTGCCCGAGTTGCGGTAAAAACCTTCCTTCACCCAGCGCTCCACAAAGGTATCGCCGGGGCACATCGCATTGATGCGGATATTTTCGCCAGCATGGTCAATGGCCATGGCACGTGTCATTTGCAACACCGCCCCTTTTGATGTGCAGTAGGCCACCACCGCTGGGGCACCCACGAAGGCCCAATCAGAAGCATTGTTAACAATCACCCCGCCGCCCTGAGCACGCATGATGGGGATCACCAGCCTGCACATGCGCCAGACCGCGGTCACATTGAGTTGCATGGTGTCATCCCAGTCTTCATCGGTGGTGGTTTCGGCAGTGCCGCTCACCACAATCCCCGCGTTATTGAACAGGATATCGATGCGCCCGAACCGGGCGATGGTCTCAGACACACAGCGCTGGCAATCATCCTTGCAGCGGTGGTCCGCCTGGATATAATAAGCGCTCGTCTGGCGGGCCATTTCTTCACCCAGCTGTCTCCGCCGCCCGGTGAATGCCACCTGCGCCCCTTCGGAGATGAATAATTCGACAGTGGTTTTCCCGATCCCGGATGTTCCCCCGGTGACCAGGGCAACCTTGTTTTGTAATCGCATAAGGCCGGTTAGCGGACAGAAGATGTGTTCTTAAATACGTGCGACCAGCCAGACCCTCCACAAATTTTGCAGCGATCTTGAAATTCTCCCACCATTTGCACGCCAGTGCCGTCGCAGTGTGGGCACTTGCGTGATGGCTGGGCCACCAGCACACTTCCCTGGCCATTGCAAACCAGGCAGATATCGTGATATTGACCATATCTGCCGGTACCCTGGCACCAGGCACATGTTTCTGGAGCATATTGCATAACCGGCATCACCATATAAACTTCCTCCACGTAATGTTGGCTGTATGGGATGATTATACCCGAGGATTGGAAAATGCTCGGGTGGCTGGCTTGGGCGCACGCATGAATTGTTGAAATATCCAAAAAGTTAATTCGATATTGAAATTATTTAATATTATATATAAAATAATAAAAATAATTCATTGACAACTTTGAATATTTATGTATAATATCAATATCTTCGGACAAATCAATTGAGGAAATCAGTGTGAATGTAAACGAAGTAAGTGAACAGCCAAAACCCTGGGCCACCCGCTTTTTCACCATTTGGACGGGCCAGGCATTCTCACTTTTAGGCAGCCAGCTGGTATCTTTCGCCGTAATATGGTGGCTCACCCAAACCACCGGCTCTGCTACTGTCCTGGCCACTGCCTCCCTGGTGGGGTTATTGCCCCAGGTGATCCTGGGACCATTTTCCGGCACACTGGTGGATCGCTGGAACCGCCGCCTCACCATGATCATGGCAGATGGCATAACTGCTGTGGCAACTATCGGGTTAGCGGTTATATTCGCCCTGGGTCATGTGCAAATCTGGCAGGTGTATGCCCTGCTTTTCGTCCGCTCGGTATGTGGAGGTTTTCAATGGCCGGCCATGCAGGCTTCCACTACGCTCATGGTGCCCAAAGAGCATTATGCCCGCATCCAGGGGATTAACCAGACGTTACAGGGCGGCATGAGCATTGCCTCAGCGCCCCTGGGAGCATTGCTGCTGGCCTGGCTACCCATGGAAGGTATCCTGGCCATCGACGTATTTACTGCCATGCTGGCCATAGCACCCTTGTTTTTCTTCCAGGTGCCCCAACCAGCGCGTTTGGACGTGAGCCCCGAGGCACAGGCGCAACCCACCTTCTGGCAGGACTTTAAAGCTGGCTTCAGGTATGTTTGGGGCTGGAAGGGCTTGATGCTCATCGGGGTCATGGCTACGGTGATCAATTTCCTGCTCACCCCAGCGTTTTCTTTAATGCCTATCCTGGTCACCAGCCATTTCCATGGCCAGGCTTTCCAGCTGGCCACCCTGGAATCATTCAGCGGTATCGGTTTCATTGCAGGTGGGTTAATTCTGAGCGCCTGGGGAGGTTTCAAGCGCCGCATCCTCACCACCCTCACGGGTCTGTTAGCCATGGGATTGGGCTGTCTGGTGATGGGCCTGCTGCCACCCACGGCATTTGTGTATGCGGTTGGTACCATGATGTTCCTGGGCATCATGAGCCCCATCGTCAATGGCCCGTTGCTGGCAGCCGTACAGGCGGCGGTGGCTCCTGAATTGCAGGGACGCGTATTCATGCTGATCAACACCATGGCTGGCGCCATGTCACCCCTGGGGCTGATTATAGCAGGCCCGATTGCTGATAGGCTCGGTGTTCAAACCTGGTTCATCATTGGCGGGATTGTGACTTTTAGTATGGGCATCGCCGGGCTTTTCATCCCGGCCATCATGAACTTTGAGCAGGGCCGTTCGGGTGCCCAGGCTGTTACTGAGGGAAAATCATCCGGCTTTGCCAGAGAGCCGGTTGTTCAGCAGGTCTCGAAGGTGACTGTATCCAGCTCGGTCGATGTTGACTGCACCTGACAATACCTCGCTCGAATTTCCCCCTTGAATTCAAAAAGCTGCTTTCATTGACGGCAGCTTTTTGATTTACATCACCACAGACCTCTAATCATGATGAGTATCCCGATGATGATGAGCGGGATTCCCACGATGGCTCCCACTATCGTGATCGTCAGCACAGCTCCGGCGATCACCAGTGCCAGGCCTAATATCACAGCCACCAACCTGCCGGTGAGTCCCACAATATAAGCAATGAAGTTCCATATCCAGATGAATGGCCTGAGCAGCCATGGGGTTTTCTTGGGATCGATCATATTTCACTCCTGGGTGTTTATTATATCTACGTGCTCCCAGCTTGGAAGTTGCGCTTCAGGCTTATGATCTCCTAATCATTTTTAATGGCCACTGGTTATCGTTATGGGTAAAATTGCACCGTGGCCAATTCAGGAGGCTTGATATGGAAAAAATTGATCCATCTGAGATAACTCCCAAGAGGCTGTATCTTTCGCGGCGGCAATTTATTGGCACGGCTGGAGCGACCATTGTCGGTGCCCTGGTTTTGGCTGCCTGCCAGGGGCAAGGTGCACCTGCAGGCACCGTCCCACCCTTTTACACTGGGCCAACCACCGATGAGCTGGGAGACCCGCTGACCCTGCTGGACGATATCACGAATTACAACAATTACTATGAGTTTTCCACCAGCAAAACAGCCGTTGCCGACCTGGCTGCCAATTTCCCCACCTCTCCCTGGAGTATTGAAGTGTCGGGATTGGTGAGCAAGCCCCATACTTACACCATTGACGACCTGCAGAAATTTTTCCCCGAGACGCGCGTCTACCGCCTGCGCTGTGTGGAGGCCTGGTCGATGGTGATCCCCTGGATGGGCTTCCCGCTGAACCGCTTGCTTGAAGAAGTGCAGCCCACATCACAGGCCAGGTTCGTCAAGTTCACTGCCATCTATGACCCTAAAGATATGCCCCTGCAGAGCTCAAATTTCCTGCCCTGGCCTTACCATGAGGGCCTGCGCCTGGATGAAGCCATGAATGATCTGACCCTGCTGGCTACCGGGATGTATGGCGAGACTTTACCCAAGCAGGACGGCGCCCCGCTGCGCCTGGTGGTTCCGTGGAAATATGGCTACAAGAGTATCAAGGCCATCGAAAAGATCGAGCTGGTCGATTCCCAGCCGGCTACTTTATGGGACACAGCTGAGCCGACTGTGTATGGGTTTTACTCCAACGTCAATCCGAATGTGAGCCGCACGCCTTGGTCACAGGCAACGGAGCGCCGCATTGGAGAGGTAGGGCGAATTAACACCATGTTATTCAACGGGTATGGAAAAGAAGTGGCATCACTTTATACGGGGATGGATTTGTCAAAGAACTTTTGAACCTGAAAAATAATTTTTTCACGCGCTGGTTCCCAATATTGGGGCACATTGCTTGCCTGGTCCCCATCCCGGTGCTGCTGCTGAATGCTTACCAGGGTAATCTGACTGCCGATCCAATCATGGGGGCCATCCTACGTACCGGGAAAATTGCCCTGGAGCTGCTGGTGTTGAGCCTGGCATGCACGCCCCTCAACACCATTTTCGGATTCACTCCGGCACTCAGGGTGCGGCGCCTCCTGGGAGATTATGCATTTTTATACGTTTGCATTCACTTTGCCATTTTTATGGGACTGGATTTTAGATTTAACCTGCATTTTATCGGTCTCGAACTACTCAGGCCCTATGCCATGATTGGATTGATCGCCGGGATATTGCTGATTCCTATAGCGATCACTTCATTTTCACCCTGGCCGAAAAAAATGGGTAAAAATTGGAAACGCTTGCACAGCCTGGTTTATGGGATCGATATTTTAGCAGTGATCCACTACCTGCTGGTGGTAAAAGCGGGGGTTATCGAGCCTTACCTGTGGTTGATTGTGATCATTTTCCTGTTGGCACTGCGCCTGCCTCCCATCCGTCACTTCCTGAGCGGATTTTTCATCCACCAGGGATAACCTGGCGCAAACATTATTGAGTCTTTCAAAAATAATTCACAATTTTTCGGATTTTCGATATATAATTTAAATATGCTTCCCCCTGCATTTTCCAGCGAGCCCGACTCGATTGAGGCGCGTGAATTTGAGCAGCTTATCCAAGACGGCATGATAGCTGTCAAAAATGGCAATCTTTCACTCGCTAGAAAATTATTAAATCAAGCCGCGCTGATTAACAGTGCCGATCCGCGTATCTGGATCTGGCTTTCCGCCACCACTAACGACCTGCAGGAGAGAAAAACATACCTGGAGCGCGCCATCGCCAGCGACCCTTCCAATGCCACTGCCAGGCGCGGCTTGTTAATCATCAATGGCCAGCTGGATAAGAGCCAGCTGATGTCCGAAGGTGCTGGTTACACGCCCAGGTCACCCGAACCTGCTCCACCACCTGCCCCATACGAAGGGCAGGCGGAGGTTGCGCCGCGAGAAACCGGTGATGCTTTTGAGACATATGCGCCGGAGCAGCCGCTCATCCAGGAGTCGGGCGAGCCGGAGGAGTCACCGGATAGCCGGGAAAATGTCCTCGAGACTTCCACACCTGTAGAGGAAGCCGTCGCCAAGACGTACACCTGCCCGAACTGCGGGGCTTCGATCTCGTATGATATCCACGAAGCCACCCTGGTATGCCAGTTCTGCGGTTTTACTTCTAGGGTAGACCAGCGCGTGATTGACGCCAGCACCGACCAGTTACTGGATGCCAGCCTGCCCACCGAGCGCGCCCACCGCTGGGTGGAAAGCCAGTCACGCCTCACCTGTGCGCAATGTGGTGTGGTCCTGCTGCTGCCGCCCGGGCAGACTGCCGAATGCTGCCCCTATTGTGGTGCCAATCATTTCATCACTTCCTCCGAGCTCAAGGAAATAATTGATCCTCAAGCGATCGGCCCATTCAAGGTTGACCTGGAGAAAGCTGGAGAAAGCATCAAGGCCTGGCTGGGCAAAGGTTGGTTAACCCCAGATGACCTGGCGATTAAACACGGAGGCATGCGACTTCACCCGGCTTATTATCCATTTTGGCTCTTTGAGGGCACGGTGGAAGTGCCCTGGTTCTGTGACGTTAATGTGGGACCCAGCAAAGCCCCGCAATGGGAAGCGCACACTGGCTCACAGTTTGAGAATTTCAAGGATGTGCTCGTCCCGGGGCTGCGTAAATTACCGGTAGATGAAATCACCGGCATTGAACCGTTCGACCTGGTTTCGCTGGTTGAATTCTCTCCTGATTTCCTGGCCGGTTGGCCGGCGCTCACCTATGATCTTCCCCTGGCAGATGCCTCACTACAAGCCCGCCAGGCTGTGGTTAATGATGTCAAGCGCACGCTATCGAGCCTGGTGGAGACCACTCATCCCAAGCGTAATTTCAGCACCGGGGCCGGCAAGTGGAGCGGGATGACTTACAAGCTGGCCTTGCTGCCCGTTTACATGGGCAATTATCTCTTCCAGGGAAAATGGTACCACCTGCTGGTGAATGGCCAAACCGGCAAGGTAAGTGGTAAAAAGCCGATTGACACGCTTAAAATCACCATGCTTATTGTGGGCGGAATTATCGTAATCACGCTGCTCGTAGTGCTTTTATCGTTCATCTTGAACAGGTTGATTGGCTGACCAAACAGGCTTTCAATCCGATGTCCAGCCCTTCCATTTTCCGCAACCCTCAACTGGATGGCGCATCCTTCTTTTGGGAAGCCGGCCCGGTGGGAGTGTTGCTGTGCCACGGCTTTACCGCCACCACCACTGAAGTACTCCTTTTAGCCAATGCTCTTTACGAAGAGGGTTATTCCATTGCTGCTCCCTTATTGCCAGGTCATAATACCACCCCCGAGGATTGCAATCGCTTTAAATGGCAGGATTGGTACGTGGCCTTTGAGCAAGCCTGCCAGCAGTTGGCGCAAAAATGCCGGCGGGTGGTGGTGGGAGGTGAGTCAACGGGAGCATTGCTGGCGCTTTATCATGCTGCCCAGCACCCTGAGGATTTCGCCATATTATGCTACGCCCCGGCATTACGCTTGCTGCTTTCACCGCTGAAAGTATCATTGCTATCCTTGTTGGTACCTTTCGTCACCGCGATTCCCAAACCTGCCTCAACAGATGACAACCTTTGGAAGGGTTATAACGTGAACCCATTAAAGGGGGCCTCACAATTGATTAAATTACAAAAGGCAGTCATTCCCCTGCTCCAGAAGATTCACCAGCCCATCCTCATCCTTCAAGGCAGGCTTGACCCAACGGTCCACCCTCAGGCGCCGCAATTGATTCTTGACCAGGTTGGCTCGGAGGTGAAGCAGTTACACTGGCTGCAAAATTCCAGCCACTGCGTAATTTTGGATAAAGAACGCGCCCTGGCTTCCCAGCTGACCATCGAATTCCTGGAAAGCATCCATACCCAAAAAATTGAATGAGGGTAATTTACATGCAGACCTCAACCGCCCTAGAAGCCACCCCGCCCCGTCCTTTTCACTGGTACGATTATATTACCTTCAACATCTATTTCTTCGGCCTTACCACGCTTTCTCAAACGATGGGACTCATCACCCCGCTGCTCGTCCAGCAGTTCGTAGGTGAAGCCCAGCAGGGAACCTATTATGGCACCTTTCGCCTGTATACCCTGATGGTTGCGCTGCTGGCGCAAGCCTTGATGGGCATGCTTTCAGACCGCAACACTAGCCGCTGGGGACGCCGGCGACCATACATATTGGTTGGCACCATTCTTACTGCCGTTTTAACCTTCGCGATTGGCTTTACCATTGGCATGGTTGGGCTGGTTGGCTTTTGGGTCTTGCTTGCCATCGGGCTGGTGCAGCCCATCGCTTCCAATGCCTCGCAGGCTGCCCAGCAGGGTATCATCCCCGACCTGGTACCTGAACAAGCCCGCGGGCGTTTCTCGGGGGTGAAAGCCTTGTTTGAAGTTCCCCTGCCGTTGATCATTGTGGCCGTCTTGGTGGCTAAATTGGTGAGCAACAACCAGTTGTGGCTGGCCCTGATCATTGCCATCGTGGTTTTGGTGGTTGCAATGCTCATCACCATGCTCGTACCTGAAAAACCATTAACCGAGGCACCTCCAAAAATTAACTGGGAGCCTTTCATCCGCTTAGTGGTCATGACCGTTGCTTTCACGATCATTATTTTGGGGGCGGGCAAGCTGGTCAACCTGGTCAGCTCGTTATTGGAAAATATCTCTTCCGCCACGTTATTATTCATCGTGATGGGCCTGGTTGGCCTGGTCGGTATGGTGTTTGCGGTAGCCCTGGGGGTGTGGCTCAGCGTGCGTATAAGTCTGGGGAATTCGGCCGGTAAAAATCCTTCTTTCACCTGGTGGGTCATCAACCGGCTGGCATTCCTGGTAGGCGCCTTCAACCTGTCCACGTTCGCCGTATATTTCCTGCAAGCGCGTCTGGGATACGAAAAAGTGACTGCCGCCGGCCCGGCGAGCCGGCTGATCTTGTTCGTCGGCTTGTTCATCTTGATTTCCACCCTGCCGGCCGGTTGGCTGAGCGACCGCTTCGGGGAAAAGCGCATGGTAGCCATTGCGGGGGTGATTGCCGTGATTGGCACGCTGGGAGCCCTCATCGTACCCAATCTGACGGTCATCTATATTGGCGGCAGTGTAATCGGGGTCGGCGTTGGCTTTTTCTACACAGCCAATTGGGCGCTTGGCACGCTGCTGGTTCCAAAGGAGCAGGCGGCGCGTTACCTGGGCATCTCCAACCTGGCGGGTGCGGGTGCGGGTGCAGTGGGGGCGTACATCGGCGGTCCGATCGCCGATTTCGTATCAGCCCAGGTGCCACAGGTGCCGGGCCTGGGCTATGTGCTGCTGTTCAGCATCTATGGGCTGATGTTTTTGTTCTCCATCATTGCATTGGCTCAGGTGAAGAGTAAGAATATTGTTAGTGAATAGGTGCGGCAGCCGCAAAAGCTTTCTGCTATTTAAAATTGAGGCAGATTCGTAATGAAAATTGGGGTTGTAGCTTATCGATTCAATCATTATTCTTATCGGCGAAATATTATAGATATGGTTCCTGGTATTCGCTACCAGAAAGCCAAGGATCTTTTCGGCAGGATCAATGCAACTGCACGCCTGTTCAATCGCATTGCTGGGCGAGAGGTTATATCAACATTCGATCTTAATAACCAGTTTTTTGATTTTAATCTGAACAGAATAGATTTATTGCATCTCTTCAATGGTATCAGCTATGGCCACACACCATGGGTCTCGACTTTTGAAACGATCCTACCCAGGTTCAGCAGCATTATCGATGTTACCCGTGAATATCACCCAGGCTATATCACCGATTGGAAACTACACTTTGCTTTTGAAGCCCTAGCCGGCCCCAGATGTAAACGCATCATTGCAATGTCTGGCTGTGCAGCAAATATTCAGCGGGTGCTGCTGGAAAAATTCAGCGATTAAAAGGAAGGTATTGAAGGTAAATTGATCGTGATACATCCCCCGCAGGAGCTATTTGTTTCGCGATTTGAGGATAAACAGGTGGATCTTGGCGGTCCACTCAGGTTTATGTTCGTGGGGAGCGCCTTCTTTCGAAAGGGGGGCTTTGAAATTTTAGATACATTTAGATTACTTCGAGAAAAATATCATTACGACTTGGAGCTGATTATTGTCAGTGACATCCACCCCGATGGTTATGCTGTCCCCGCCAGTGCAGAATCTATAAATATGGTTGAGGCAATCTTACGAGAACCTCCTGGTTGGCTTAAATACTACCCTCGGCTCCCCAATCCCCAAGTCTTGAACTTGATGAAACAAGCTCATATTGGATTATTACCCACTTATGCCGATTCATATGGCTACTCGGTGCTCGAATTTCAAGCCAGTGGCTGCCCGGTCATCACCACCAATGTTCGGGCTTTACCCGAGATCAATGATAATGAAAGAGGATGGGTGATTGATGTGCCGAAAAATAGCCTGGGTGAAGCTCTATATACCACCGCTAATGACAGGCAAATGATCAGTGATGCGATTCATGCGGGATTGGAAAAAATCGTGCATGATATTTATCATGATCGGTCTGTGATCATTAAGAAGGGTGATCAGTCAATTTTAAATATTAAATCCCATCATTCGCCATTGGATTTCTCCACCAGAATGATAAAGATATATCAGGATGCGATTGGCTGATTCCTATTGATTATAAAATTTACCCACCGCGGGTGATTGCCCTTCATATGGTGACTGGTATTTTAGGCTCCGTTACGATCAGGTGCGATGAAGCATGCTTTCTAGCCGCTCACCTATGAATATCAAGTATGCCTGTTTGATCCAGGCGATAATCCTTAATTAATCTCATCTCGCATATCTCGCTCTATTTCGCGTTATCCTTTGTTTTCGGGTCAAAGGCGAAATTTTCTCGAGCATGCTACACAGGTCTGGGCCAATGTGGCGCAGCTCTTCGCGATGAGCACTGGCCAGTCCTTCGAGCACGCCCACTCCTTTGTCCGTTAGCTTGATGAACACCTGGCGGCGGTCTTCGCTGTTATGGATGCGCTCCACCAACCCCTGTTCCTCCAGCCGGTTGACCAGCCCCACTGCGCTGTGATGTCGCACCTGTAGCCTCTCTGCCAGCTCGCCGATGGTCACCTGCTCGCGCGCGGGGTAGCCAATAATGAAGAGCAACGCCTGGTGCTGCTGC
The DNA here is from genome assembly GCA_964385625.1 of uncultured Anaerolineaceae bacterium. Classification (GTDB taxonomy): domain Bacteria; phylum Chloroflexota; class Anaerolineae; order Anaerolineales; family UBA4823; genus FEB-25. The sequence continues at coordinate 33,022 of CAYLPS010000018.1, forward strand.
AAGGTCAACCCGGCGCTTTCAGCAGCATTCTCGCTGAAGTGTAAAAAGCAGCGTAATGCGTAGCGAAACTCAGCCAGGGTTTCGTAATCTGCTTTAGAGAAATATGGAAAGTCTGTCATAAGCTTGCTGCTGTTAATCTTGATTGGGCCAGTTAGCACCAAAGATTCCCAAAAGATTGACTTACATCGCAATACGATATATAATCAATTTTATCATAATTCTCTTGCAGTATGTGAGGGGACACTATCATCGAAAGCCACCGGGAGGTGTAAATGGCAACCTACAAATACTTGATTATCGGTGGAGGCATGACCGCAGATGCCGCAGTGCGAGGCATCCGCGAGCTGGATCAAGAGGGCGAGATTGGCTTAATCGGCAATGACGCCAACCCGCCTTATAACCGCCCGCCATTAACCAAGGGCTTGTGGAAAGGAAAAACCCTCGACAGCATCTGGCGCCGTACGCAGCTATTTTCGGTTGACCTGCACCTCGGGCGCACGGCGATCTCCCTCGACCCGCAGAATAAGCAGGTGCGCGATGACCAGGGAGTGGAATACCACTATGATAAGCTTCTTCTGGCCACCGGTGGCACACCCCGCAGGCTGCCTTTCGGCCCGCCTGGGGTTATTTATTACCGCACGCTGGATGATTATCAGCATTTGCGCCAGTTGACCACCCAGGCCGGGCACTTCGGGGTGATTGGCGGGGGTTTCATTGGCTCGGAGATCGCCGCTGCCCTGTGTATGAATGGGAAGAAAGTCACCATGCTTTTCCCCGAGACCGGCATCGGGGCCAACATCTACCCCAAGGAGATTTCTGATACCCTGAGCTCATTTTTCAAGGAAAAAGGGGCGGATGTGATGGCAGGGACGCTGGTCCAGGATATCCAGAAGCAGGGTGATGGGTACAGCCTGCTGATTAACGGCGGGCGAAAAATTCAGGTTGATGGGGTGATCGCCGGCATTGGCATCAAGCCCAATATCGATCTTGCTCAGGCTGCTGGTTTGAAGGTGGGCAACGGCATCTGGGTGGATGATTTGCTGCATACCAGCCAGGTGGATATCTTTGCCGCCGGTGACGTGGCCGAGTTCGCCAATCCGGTCTTGAATAAACGCCTGCGCATCGAGCATGAGGATAACGCAAACACCATGGGCACCCAGGCTGGCCGCAACATGGCAGGAGCGCATGACCCTTACCATCACTTATCTTACTTTTACTCTGACCTGTTCGAGCTGGGCTATGAGGCTGTAGGCGAGCTGGATTCGCGCCTTGAGACTTACATCGACTGGAAGGAGCCATCTAAGAAAGGCGTGGTTTATTATTTAGCCGCTGGGCGTGTGCGCGGTGTGTTGCTGTGGGACGTGTGGGACACGGTGCCAAAGGCGCGCCAGCTTCTGGCAGAGCCGGGTCCCTTCATCGCCTCAGACCTCAAGGGACGCTTGTAAAAGCGAGGGCAATATGGCATTGGTGAATGACCTGGCTGCTTTTGTGGTTTCCGCCCGCTACGAGCAGCTTTCAGAAGCAGCCCGGGCGCAAGCCAAGATTCGCATCCTGGATGCTTTGGGATGCGCCATCGCCGCTTTGGATGCTGACCCCATCCAGAAGATTGCCGGCCAAAATGAAGATTTTGGCGGCAACCCCTTGTGCACGCTCATTGGAGGCGGGCGAAATGCACCTGACCGGGCAGCATTTTATAACAGCGCCCTGGTGCGTTTCCTGGATTTTAACGATAGCTACCTGGCTAGTGGAGAGACCTGCCACCCGAGTGACAATCTGGGGGCGGTGATGGCGGCTTGTGAGTACGCCGGCGGGAGCGGCAAAGACCTGCTCACTGCCCTGGCGGTTGCTTATCAGGTGCAGTGTCGCCTGAGCGATGTGGCGCCCGTCAGGGCAAAGGGCTTTGACCACACCACGCAGGGTGCTTACGCCGTGGCGGCCGGGGTTGCCAAAGCCTTGCATTTAGACCAGGAAAAAACGGCCAATGCCATTGCCATATCTGGCACGGCCAATAATGCCCTGCGCGTAACCCGCACCGGTGCGCTTTCCAATTGGAAGGGCTTGGCGTATCCCAACACGGCTTTCGCCGCCACCCATGCTGCCTTCCTGGCCATGCGCGGCATCACCGGCCCGGTTGAAGTTTTTGAAGGCAACAAGGGATTCATGGATGCCATTGCCGGGCGGTTTACGCTGGACTGGTCCAGGGAAGACCTGGAGAAGATTACCCAAACGGTAGTCAAGCGCTTTAATGCTGAAATCCATTCGCAGGCCACCGTGGAGGGTGTGCTGGAGCTGAAACAGGAACAGCACTTCAACCCGGCGGATATCCTGCATATCAAGGTCGAAACTTTCGATGTGGCCTATAACATCATCGGCGGTGGTGAGGAGGGTGAAAAATTCACCGTGCGCACCAAGGAAGAGGCCGATCACAGCCTGCCGTACATCGTGGCGGTGGCATTGCTGGATGGACAGGTATTGCCTGCGCAGTACCTGCCGGAACGCATCGCCGCGGTTGATGTACAGGCATTGTTGCGCAAGGTGGAGGTCAGACCGCTGCCAGAGTTCAGCCGGCTTTTCCCGGATGAAATGCCCTGCCGCATCACCATTATGATGCAGGATGGGAGTGTCCACAGCAAAGTGAAGCGTGATTATGAGGGTTTTCGCACCCGCCCCATGCAGTGGGAGACAGCCGTGAGTAAATTCACTGAGCTCACCCAGGGTTATATTTCCACTGCAGAACAAATCAGGATTGAAGACATGGTCAAGGAATTGGAAAACTTGACTGTCGGCGAGCTGTTGAGGGTGTTGGGAAATATAATAATACCGTCTTAGGAGGGATTGAATATGAACAAACCAAGTAATCCGGATGAGGAGCGGGCGTTTTCATTTTTAAGGATTAATCAGCGCCAGGCAAAGCCCCGTAAAATTGGTGTCACCGAGATGCGCGGCCCCTACTACTCATCCATGGGCAAGCGCTACCTGGAGGACATCTTTGAGACCGTTGGAGCTTATGTGGATGTGCTGAAATTTGCAGGCGGCTCCTTCAGCCTGATGCCCCGCAAAGCGGTGAAAGAACTGTTGGATTTGTGTCACCGTTACGATGTGCTGGTTTCCACCGGTGGTTTTATTGAGCATGTGCTCACCCTGGGACCGCAGGCAGTTGACCAGTATATAGAGGAGTGCAAGCAGCTGGGCTTCGATATCATCGAGATCTCCAGCGGTTTCATCTCCATTCCTATGGACGACTGGTTGCGCCTGGTGGAGAAAGTGCAGCGAGCCGGCTTGAAGGCTAAGCCTGAGGTCGGCATCCAATTTGGGGCAGGGGGCGCCACCGCCACCACTGAACTGGCTGCTGAAGGCACGCGTGACCCTGAGTGGGCTATCCAACAAGCCAGGCGCTTCGTGGACGCCGGGGCGTACATGATCATGATCGAATCAGAAGGCATCACTGAAAATGTCACCACCTGGCGAACGGATGTCGTCGCCAAAATCATCAATGCTATCGGCCTTGAAAAGCCCATGTTTGAAGCCGCTGACCCTGAAGTATTCGCCTGGTATATCAAAAATTACAGCGCCGAAGTCAACCTATTTGTCGACCATAGCCAGGTTGTCCAGTTGGAGGCTTTGAGAGCGGGAATTTGGGGCACCAAGAGCCTGTGGGGTAGAGTTCTGACTTACAAGGGTTAAAGCTATTATAATAAGCTGGTGAGGTGCGCTGGGCGACGACAGGGTATGCATTGAGCTTCGCCGCGTGATCGACATTTGGAGGGGATACAGTGCCGCTGGATGGAAAAATGGTGCTCATCACCGGAGCTGCCCGCCGGGTTGGACGTGCCCTCAGCCTGGCAGTGGCCGAGGCAGGCGGGGATGTGGTGATCCATTATGGTCGCTCTCAAGAGGATGCCCAAAGCCTGGCAGAGCAAATCCACGCCATGGGTAGAGAAGCTTACCTGGTTAATGCCGACCTCGCCAATGCTGAAGAAGCCCAATCCCTGGTACCCAGGGCAGCTGAGCATGGCTCGCTGTTCGCCCTGGTCAATAGCGCAGCCATTTTCCAATCCCTCAATTGGGCCAATACCACTATTGAGACTTGGCAGCAGAGCATGATGGTCAACCTGGCCGCTCCATTCCTGCTCAGTCAGGCGTTTGCTTGGCAGCTTCCGGAAGATGAAAATGGTCGCATTGTAAACATGCTGGATTGGCGTGCTTTACGTCCTTCAGCAGACCATTTTCCATATACCATCAGCAAAGCCGGGCTCGTAGCCCTCACCCATTCGCTCGCCGTAAGCCTGGCACCCCGCATCACGGTGAACGGTCTGGCGCTTGGCGCTGTGTTGCCTCCCAGCGAGGGTAGCACCCCGCCTAATATCCTTAAAAACGTCCCCAGCGGCAGGTGGGCATCCATAGATGAAGTATGCCAGGCACTGCTCTTCCTGCTGGATGGCCCTGCTTATATCACCGGGGAGATTATCCACGTTGATGGCGGGCGCCACCTGATCTAGTGACGCTGTGATGAAGGATTCTACCCACCAGGTCTGCCTGCTGCTCGGCTCGAATATTGATCCTGAGCGAAACATCCCGCTTGCCATTCAGCTGCTTAGGCACGAGCTGACCATTTTGGAAACTTCTTCCATCTGGGAATCAGCCTCCGTTGACTGCTGTTATCCGGATTTTCTCAACATGGCTGTGTTGGTCGCCACCAGGCTGGATGCCAGGCAGCTCAAGCAGCAGGTCTTACGTCCGCTGGAAACCCGCATGGGCAGGGTGCGCACCAGCGACAAAAACGCTCCGCGCACAATTGACCTCGATATCATCCTGTTTGATGGTCAGGTCATCGACCCGGCCTTGTGGCATCACGCCCATCGGGCAGTGCCCGTGGCAGAGTTGCTGCCGGGTTATCTTTCAGCAGGTGGTGAGCGCTTGAAAGATGTAGCCATGCGGCTGGCGCAGGCAACAACGATCAAGATGCGCACCGATATCCAGATCGCCCCGGCCTGATTTCGTTCCAGGCATATCCCGCGTGACGATCAACTAAATACCTTTCCAAATTGATGCCATCAAAACAGCAGCCCAGGCAGGCACGCCGGGCGTGCGCCGTGATCTGCTCGCTATTCCAATGGTGGTCTGAGCTCCTTAATAAGCGAAGAGTTAACCGGTGGTGCGCTGTGGTCTGGCATAGCGTTTGCGCTCCAAACCAGAGATTGCAATCACGCCGGCCAGCATGATCGAGCCAATGGAGAAGAACATGGGCTGTCCGCCGATGGATCCCATCAATAACCCGCTGAAAAATCCACCCACCGATGATCCGATGCCGCTTGCGGCAGCATTCATCAAGCCTTGCCCGGTGGCTTTCATCCCTTCCGGGCTTATCTCGCTGGCATGAGATACCGCGGCCACCATGAATAGCGGGTAGGTCAGCCCGTTAAGCAGCTGAAAGGCCAGGATGCCCTGAATGGAATTTGCCGCAGCGTAAAGCAACAACCTCAGCCCGCTCATCGCGGTGGCGATGCCTAATAGTGGGAAGGTTCCATAGCGCTTGAGCAAGCGGTTGGAATAGAACATTACGGGCAGCTCGCCGATCACCGAGATCACCAGGGCGATCCCCATGTAGGATTGGCTGATTTTCAATTCTTGCAGGTATGGCGAAAGGAAGCTATTGATGGTGGTAAGACCCACCCCGGCAATGAACGCTAATAATAAGAACACCACCCACTGCCGGTTATAGAATGCCCCTCTCAGGTCGCCGGTGGATGATTCTTTTTCCAACCTGGCTGGATAAATGAATTTTTGGCTGATGAAGAACACAACCACCATGATCAGCGCGTAGCCCCAGAAAATCCAGCGGGTACCGTAGGTTTGGATGATATATCCTGCCAGCAGCGCAGTAAGTCCCCATCCAATCGTCCCGCCCAACCGGACCCTGCCGTACAGGTTTTTTTCATCCCCCAGCATATTTATCGTGGCGCTATCAGCAAGCGGAATGATAGGCGCAGCGAAAAAAGCATACAGGATGCTTAACGGGAGAACAAGCAGAAAGGTCTTGAATAATGGGAAAACCCCCGCGATCAGTATGGTCATACCGATGGTGACGCTCATCACCAGGCGATGGTTGTGCTGCGTATCTGCAAACCTGGTCCATATCGGTGCGCCTATCATGATAACCAGGGGAACTATGCCAGCCAGCAGTCCAATCTGCGCCCCGTTATATCCCAGGCCCTGGTAATAGAGGACGAAGAATGGCATGGAAAATGACGCCGCGGCGAAGTAGAAAATATAGAAAGAGAAAGGCAAGCGTTTGTTCATGGCAGGCAATTCATTCCGGCATATACAGGCCGCCGGTACTTTCCATCCAATCTGCGATGCTTTCTACTGCAAGACCGATGTTATCATCGGAGATATCAAGCTGCAATGTGGGCAGGGTGGAAGACGCCACGAAGCGCTGCATTACCTCCTGTTCGTGGATAAAGATTTGCAGGTCATCATACTGGGAGGGTTTGCCCGACACCTTCACTCGCTCAGCCCTGGCCTGGGCAAACGAATCAGGGCTGCGCGTGCAAAAGACCAGGCGGAAGTGCAACCCTGCCAGGATTTGTTCCAGCCACGAAAAGTCGTATGGTACCCCCCGCTGCAGCCACTGGTGCACCTGGGTAGAGATATGAAACCGATCGATGATCCACGAGTAGTAACGCAGCTCGCTAAACAACCTGGCCCAAGTATGGTAGGTCTCCATCGCCAGCGCTTCCTCGTGTGGTTCGAAGTTGATCAGGCCGCGCCCCCAGGGATAGTTGGTGAAGCCACACCATTCCGCCGAGATGAGCGGTGAGTGATAACGGTACTTGCGCGGTCCAACGATGCGCGGGTGCTCGTTCAAGGCAAAGGCAATGTCAGTCTTGTGTGTCAGGCGGGTGCCTTCCAGGATGATTTTCGGGCAAAGCTTCATTTACCGGTCTCCAGCCATAATTCAGCGCCGAAGTAAGGTGTCACTGAGATCAGATGGACGCCCTCTGCCAGATACTCTCCAAAGGATGCGTCTATTGAATAATCATCACCTGGTAGTATGCTGAGTGAATACCTGCCAATGGAAACGCGAATAGTGCTGCTCGTTGCGTTGATCACCCTCAGTGTCTGGTCGGGCCGGATGACTGTACAGCGCGGTGAAGGCATGTCGGTATTGATCGTGATCGAGACGATTTGTTCGTCAAATGTGGCGCAAATGCCGGCTGCCGGTTGCATGGCATAGGGCGTCGCTAGGCCATTGGCTGGGGTGTGATCGAGAGTGGGCGGCGCAGATGGGGACGGGCCCGATGGTAAACCTGCCTGGTTGCATGCCGATAATAACAGCACTAGGAGATACCCCGCCAACAGTAAAGTGATGCGTTTTTTGCTCATTCGTTGCGCGCCTTCAAAGTGTGGGGATCAAAACGTGAATGCGCTTCGATCAAACTCTTGATGTATTCCCAGGGCACCTCTTCGTATGTATAGATGCGCATATGCCGCTTGGCCTTTTCCTTGCCCACCAGCATCTCCTTGGGGTCGGGGATGAAGGCTCCGTGGATGAATGCCAGGCGGATATGGTCGGGGTAGATGCCGATCTGGCAGATGCCGGCGCTCACCGGGCCGCCGCGTTCCTTGTGAAAGTAATTGAAGCCGCGGTTATGCTGCTGCTCGGTAGCATCGGGCGCCACACTCGCCACCATGTTGCGAATCTCAAGCACGATGTCGCGCAGTGCAGGTTTTAGATATTCTAGGTGGTTCTCGATAAAACGTTCAGGCAGCACCGGGGTTACTTTCTTTTAACGTGGCTTTCATCTCAACTGCAATATTATATAGGGCAGTTACCGTGTTCCAGTTGCGGTCGGTCAATGGCACACTTAGCCTCTTCTCAAAAAAGCTGGCTGGGATTCTCGCTTTGGCATATCCATTCGGATAATACAAGTATATTACGGATTCGCCTCGGGCGAACTGATCTGCGATGTTGGTAGGTATCACCACTTTGCTCCAGGCGCTTTCGCTGGGTTGCCGATATAGAAAGGACACGTGCAGCTTGCTGGCGTTGATGTCGCTGTCCCTTAAAAAGGGGTTATCCCTCACGATGCATTGAAGCTCATCCACCTGGCGCACGACGGCCTGTACAGCATAGCCACACGTTTGCGCAATTTGCACTTCGATTTGCTGGGTGAGCAATTCCAGGTTGGCTACCGCGCTTTCGAATATCACGTTCCCGCTTTGCAGGTAAGTCCTGATCTGCCTGAAACCCAGTCCCTGGCAGATTTCGCGCAGCATTTCCATGCTCAGCTTCTTTTGACCACCAACGTTGATGCCTCTTAGCAGTGAGATATAGATGCTCATACGATGCGTCCTGATCGTCCAATTACCGCACCTTATGCCTGATCTGCGGCCTCGGCATGTGCCAGGATGGCACGCGACATATATTTAAAAATCATAAGATGAAATGGGTACAGGCTGTACCAGTATAACAACCCCGCCACGCCGTGTGGCTCGAAAAACGCGGTGAGGATCAACAGCGACCCTCCCCCTGTGCGAGGCAGGACTTCGAATTGCAGCCAGGCTGGCCCGGGCGCTTTCAGCTCGAACCACAACCTCACCATGCGCCCCGCTTGTACTGCCTCCACCCTCCAGCCGTCCACGATATCTCCCACTTCGAACCTGCCGGGATTCGACCTGCCGCGCCGCATTCCCACCCCGCCGGCAAGCTCATCCAGCCAGCCGCGCAGCCACCATAGCCAGTCGGCATAATACCAGCCCTGCTTCCCACCGATTTTCTCGATCACCGAATAGACTGCCTGCGGGCTGGCCGACGAGGCAGTACGCCGCTGCTCGATAAACATTCCCTCGGTATCCATGTGGCTGGTGCCAGGCTCGGGCTCCACTCGTGCCCCGGCCCACAGGCTTTCCACTTTTCCTGAACCATCACGCATCAATGAGCGGGTAACCGCCTCGGCATAAGGGATGAGCTCGATCTTGAATACATCCCTTGCGCTGGGATCGTTCACCAACACCTCGCTGCGCAGGCCTTCGATGAGAATTTGCAGATATGGCGTGGGGAGCGGGGTGATCACATCCGCTCCAAGTGCCAGCAGGGAGCTGCTCAGGAACGGTAAGGTCAGTAAAGGCCGTTTGAGCTTGCGGGCCGCTGCATATCCCAGCATGATTTCCCGATAAGTGAGCACTTCAGGCCCGCCGATTTCATATGTATTGCCGATGGAAAGGGGTTCTGTCAGGCTCTTGGTCAGGTAATCAAGTATATTTTCGATGGCAATTGGCTGGCACAGGGTGTCGATCCAGGTTGGCGTGAGCAGTAGCGGCAGGCGTTCGGTGAGATAGCGGATCATCTCGAATGACATGCTGCCGCTGCCAATGACAATTGGAGCGCGAAACTCGGTGACAGGCACTCCTGAGCGGCGCAGGATATCCCCAACTTTTTGCCGTGAATCCAGGTGTGGAGATAGAAATTTATCACACTGGCCCAGGCCTCCCAGGTAAATGATGCGCTGCACTCCCGCTTCACGGGCTGCGCTGCTGAAATTCTGGGCTGCTTTTTCATCGTGCTCGATATATCTGCGCTTTCCACCCGACATGGAATGAATCAGGTAATATGCAATCTCGATCCCGCGCATCGCCTCCCGGATGTGATCCAAATTTAGCGCGTCTGCCTGCAAGATGATGACCTGCGGCCAATCAAAACGATTAAGTTGCAAAGGATTGCGCGCCATACAGGTGACCTGGTGCCCCACGTCCACCAGCCTGGGCACCAGCCTGCCGCCAATATTCCCCGTCGCTCCGCTTACCAGAATTTTCATTTGATCACCTTACCATCATGGATCATGATTCTCACCCGCAGGCTCAAAATTCTTGAATACCCTGCGATAAAGCAGCAAATAGATGCCTTGAAATACCGCCCCCATAAAGAAGGGCAGGCTGAATTGCCCCAGGCTCAGCAAAAAACCGGTAATTGTGGGGCCTATCGAGCGGGGCAGCTGGTTCGACACCGCGCTGAGGCTGCTGGCTAGCCCGCGGCGCTCATCCCGCACCAGGCTCATCGTCAGGGCTTGTTGAGCTCCCGCCGGGCCCCTGGTGAGCACCGAGCGTAACAGGTAAACCACCGAAGCCAGGGCATATGTAGGCATCAGCGGCAGCATCACCAATAATCCCAGCCCGATAAAGCGCTCGGTGAGCACCGATGAGATGATGCCGATGCGTTCGGTCAACCCCCCGGTGAAGACGGATAAGATTCCGGTTATGATGAATGTAGCTGCCATCACCGGCGCGATGGACTCAGCCCCCACCCCAAACCGCACCAGGAACCAGTAAGATATCAACGGCCCGGTAAGCCCGATGGCCAGACCGTTGAATAAATTGATCGACACCATTTTAGTTAGTATCTGGTTTTCCTGGTGAGTGATCGTTTTGTCTAACTGTTTTTCTAGCGCATTTTCAACGGGTTTTGCTGCAGGTTTATTCTCATTCGCTCCTCCCAGCAGGATAAATCCGCCGACTGCCACCAGCACCACCAACCCGAACAGAGGCCGATATGCCAGTGCCCCGGGCAGGAGGTCCGTCCAAAAAGCAGGGAGAATGGCAATCAGCGCTCCCAGGCCCATGCCAAAAAATCCCAATGCAGCATTCAGGCTGTACACCCGGCCGCGTCGCCGGGGAAGCACCTCCTCTGCCAACCAAGCCTGCTCGGCGGGCGAGAATGGTCCCGCTGCGCCATTGGCACCCCGCCCAAACCCGCCGAAGATGGCAGCTATTGCCAGGATCCAGGTATGCGTGCTGAACAATACCGCCAGGCTGGTTACCAGAGCGATGCCTTCATAAACCAGTAAGGTGGGTTTGCGCCGCAACCGGTCACTGGTCAGCCCCACCAGCAGGTTGAGCACCGCACCCACCAGGCCTCCTGCGCTCAATAGTGCTCCGATCTCCACTGCGCTCCACTGCAAGGCGTTCAGGTAAAGGGTAAAATCCACCACCAGCGCTCCCTGTCCTATGCTACGTAGGGCGCGGGTGATTAACAGCCTGCGAGTCGTCGGGTGCAACTCACCGAAGCCCTGAAAAATCTTCCACGAATTCATTTATTCCATGTGGTGGGATCGAAAGATGAAGATTTTCAAGCTGTCTACCAGCACAAGAAATGCGCTCGTAACCAGCAGGGTTAGCGCAACCAGGTAGAGCGGGATGGCAGCCATCAGCCAGCCCTGGGTAGCCAGCAACGATACGAGAATTACGTCCATGAGCGTGCCCAGCAGCATCCACCTGCTGGGAGGTGAGCTCCAGAAATGGCGTCTTTCGCGCACCAGGTACACGTTCACTTGACCGGTGAACACCAGCATGACAAACATCAAGGTCTGCATTTGAACCAGCGGTAGATGGAAGAGGTCATTGGCTGCGAATAAGAACGCAAAAGACAGGATCGTAACCGGGATTGCCAGTAAAAAAGCCACCTGCATGAGGATGCGGATTTGCCAGCGATCAGGCGTCTTGGAATATGACACATTATCGGTGGAGATCGACATGGTGACGAAATCGTTAGCGAATAAAAGCAGGATGATCAGCAGGGGTGTTACCACGAATTCCCTGGTAATCAGGAATCCCAGGGTGAGGAAGAGGGCAATCTGGAAGGTCTTGATGATTTTGTTGAGTGTGTAGGTGAGCATGCGCTGGTAGATCTTGCGACTTGTTTCCACCGCGCTGAGGATATTGCGCAGTCCTGGGGAGGTGAGTACCAGGCTGGCAGCTGCTTTTGCCACATCGGTTGCGCTGGCAACGGCTATTCCCACTTCGGCTTGCTTCAATGCCGGGGCATCGTTGACCCCATCCCCGGTCATCCCAGAGATAACCCCCTGTTTCTGCAATGCCTGCACAAGGTGAAATTTATCCTCCGGAAACACCCCGGCGAAAATATCGCACTTCAAAGCCTCATCACTGATCTCCCCATGTAAGCTTACCGAATCACATATCGTTCCGGTAATCCCCACCTGCTTGCCAATCGCCTCAGCAGTCAGCGGGTCATCACCGGTTACCATTAATACCCTCACTCCCAGGCCATTCAATTCTTGCACCAGTTGCTTGGAATCGGAGCGCGGCTCGTCATGCAAGGCGATCAAGCCTGCCAGATGGTAAGGCCCCTCAACGGCTGCTTCGGCCACTGCCAGCACCCGGTAACCCCCGCTTGCCAGCTGCGCTACATCGTTTTGAATTTTGCTGTCTTCATTGCACAGCGCTGCGATGGCTGAAGGCGCGCCCTTTGTCACCCGGAATTTATCGCCATCTACTCGCTGTATCAGCGCTTCTGAGCGTTTCGAGGCCGGCTCGAAGGGGATGTAATGCAGGACGGAATCCATCATTTTCAACCCTTTTTCCTTCGCCGCAGTGATGATTGCCGTGTCAAGCGGGTCTTGGGTAGCTTCGTCGGATGCCAGTACACCTCTGTACAACACCTCATCCGCGGTGTAAGCGTCGTACGGCTGCACTTTTCCCAGGGTTAGGCGGTTTTCGGTAAGGGTTCCCGTTTTGTCGCTGGCCAGCACGTTCATGGCGGCAGCTTCCTCGATAGCTGACAATCTTGCCACCAGCACGCCATTGTGTGCTAGCTCGGCTGCACCAAGTGCCGTGGCTAGGGTAAAGGTGGCTGGTAATGCAATGGGAACGGAAGCCACCAGCAGGATGAGCGCATAAGGCAGGACAACCGGCCAGGCAATGTTGTTCAGGAGGGAAAACAACACGATGACCACGGTCAGGATTACGTCCGCAACAACCAGGTACTTGACGATCGCAAAGACGATTTCTTCGAGGTGGCTGCCTGTGCGGGCGGTGCGCACCAGCTCGGCTGTTTTACCGAAATTCGTATGTGATCCGGTGGCTGTCACCTCTCCGTTCGCTTCACCGCGTTTGACGACTGCGCCGGCGTATGCGGTTCCCCCAACCACTCCATCTGCTGGCAAAGATTCCCCGGTCAGGGAGGATTGGTCCATCTGGACATGGCCATCCTTCAGCGTGGCATCTGCCGGGATGATGTCTCCCATCCGTAAATGGATGATATCACCGGGTACCAGGTATTGGGCATCTAGCAACTGCCACTGACCATCGCGTAAGGCGCGCGCTTGTACGGTGAGCTGCTTGCGCAGTAACGACAGGGCTCCCTTGGCCCTGTTTTCCTGGATGAAGCTGAGCAGCGCATTGAAGACCAGCAGTATGCCGATGATTAACGCCTCAACCTGCCGGTTTAAATATAATTCCAGGATGATAGTTACCTCCAGCATCCATGGCACCGGGCCCCACAGCTTTCTCAGCAGGGCAAGCAGCGGGCGTTGCTTCTCCTCTGGGATATTATTCAGCCCATATTGAGCCAGGCGTTGCTTGGCTTCCTGGCTGGTTAATCCTTTAAGTCCTTGATCAATGCGGATATTTGTTGTGTTTCCGTCGTTGGCTGTAATATCACTCATATCCACCTGTATAGCATAGTTATGAATTCACTCATCCTGCCTGTAATCCATGTTTCGTGTCTATGTCCAACCTGATTAATTATTTTACCCCCCTTGTTTTTATCGGATATAAATTTTCATTAAGGTATTATGATTTTAGACCTGCAATTTCACCAAGCGTATAATTTTAGCACGATCCTGGGATTAAATTTTACCCGCCATTTCACCCCATAATTACGGTTATAATCTGCCTGACTTAATCCTGATTGATGCATTGAGTGCCCATGACCGATCCTCTTGATTTCCAAACCATCATCATGACCCTGCAGCGCTTTTGGGCCGGGCGTGGCTGCCTGATCTGGCAGCCCTACTACCAGCAGGTGGGTGCCGGCACGCTCAACCCAGCCACCGCCCTGCGCGTGCTTGGCCCCGAGCCCTGGAACGTGGCTTACGTGGAACCCTCCATCCGCCCGGACGATGGCCGCTATGGTGAGAATCCCAACCGCATGCAGATGCATTACCAGTTCCAGGTGATCCTCAAACCCGACCCCGGCAACGCCCAGGAGATTTACATCGATTCGCTCAAAGCGTTGGGGGTTGACCCACAGCTGCACGACCTGCGCTTTGTGGAGGACAACTGGGAATCGCCGGCCTTGGGTGCCTGGGGGCTGGGCTGGGAAGTGTGGCTGGACGGGCAGGAGATCACCCAATTCACCTATTTTCAGCAGGCAGGCGGGGCATTATGCGATCCCGTCTCCGTAGAGATCACTTACGGATTGGATCGCATCGCCATTTCGCTCCAGCGGGTGGGTAGCTTCACCGCCATCCGCTGGAATGACCGCCTCACCAGCGGAGACATCAACCTGCAGGCCGAGCAGGAGCATAGCACCTATTACTTTGAAGTAGCCGATGTCGAGCGGCTGAAAACCATGTTCAACCTGTACGAGCAGGAGGCCAATGCATGTCTGGCGAAGTATCTGGTGCTTCCCGCTCATGATTATGTGCTCAAGTGCTCGCATACCTTCAATGTGCTGGATTCACGCGGCGCCATCGGCATCACCGAGCGCCAGGCTTATTTCAAGCGCATGCGCGAGCTTTCGCGCCAGGTGGCTGAAGCTTACCTGCACCAGCGCCAGCGCCTGGAATATCCCTGGTTGGATGAAACCGCCCCCGCTGACGCACCATCATTGCCAGCCGGCGGCATTCCCACTGCTAAAGCGCCAGCAGAGCCCGCAGACCTGCTGGTAGAGGTGGGCACCGAAGAGCTGCCCGTGGCTGACCTGGACTCGGTCATTGAGCAGTTATCCGAACGCCTCCCTGGAGTATTGGACGACTTGCGGCTTGCGCATGGGCTGGTCCACGTCATGGGCACACCCCGCCGCCTGGTGATGCATGTCGAGCAGCTCACCCCGCGCCAGCTAGACCAGGAACAGTTGGTAAAAGGCCCCCCTGCTGATCGGGCATTCGACTCTTCCGGCGCGCCTACCAAGGCCGCCGAAGGTTTCGCTCGTAGCAAGGGCCTTGGCGTGCATGACCTCCAGGTGGTGGAGATGGATGGCGGCCGTTACGTGGCAGCCACGCTGCGGCAGGCGGGGCGTCCCGCCACAGAAGTGCTTGTCGAAGCCTTTCCCAACCTGCTCGCCTCCTTGCGCTTCGATAAATCCATGCGCTGGAACCGCTCGAACGTGTATTTCTCGCGCCCCATCCGCTGGTTACTGGCTTTGTTCGGCGAGCAGGTGATTCCATTTCATTACGCCGGCTTGCAGGCCGGGAATAAAACCAGGGGCTTGCGCACCGTGGAACCCGCGGAAATCGATGTGAAAAACCCACAGGATTATTTCAGCCAGCTGCGCGGGCAGGGCATCATATTTGAAAAAGCCCAGCGCCTGGAGACCATCAGGGCGCAAATAGAATCCCTGGTTGCCCAGGTGGGTGGGATGAACCTGGTCGATGACGACCTGCTATCCGAGGTGGCCAACTTGGTGGAAGCGCCAACCGCGCTGTTGGGCTCTTTTGAACGCCAGCACCTGGATTTACCGCGCGAAGTGTTGATCTCGGTGATGAAAAAGCACCAGCGTTACTTCCCGGTTTTCCAAGCCATCACGTCTGCCTTGGGGCGCTCCTCTACCCTGTTGCCCGAACAACCCGTTACTGGTGGAAGCCAATTGCTGCCTAATTTCATCACTGTGGTTAATCATCCCGGACGGGCGGATGGATCTATCCCCGGTGCAGACATGATTACCGAGGGCAACCAGCATGTCATCCGGGCGCGTTTTGCCGACGCCGACTTTTTTGTCCGCGATGACCGCAAGCACAAATTGGAAGATTTCCTTCCCCGCCTGGGCACTCTGGTTTTTCAAACCAGGCTCGGCTCAATGTTGGATAAGACTCACCGCATCACCGCCTTGGTTGACCAGCTGGCTCCTGTATTGACCTTCCCCCAGGATGAAGGTGAGCTTGCTCACCGCGCAGCCGAGCTGTGTAAAGCCGACCTTGCCACCAAGATGGTGATCGAGATGACCTCCTTACAGGGTGTGTTGGGACGTTACTATGCGCTTGCCTCGGGTGAAAACGAGCTGGTGGCTGAAGCCATCTTCGAGCATTACCTGCCGCGCTTCGCCGGCGACCAGCTGCCTAAAACCCGTCCTGGCCTCATTGTAGGCCTGGCAGACCGCCTGGATAGCCTCATCGGCCTATTCGCCGCTGGCATGGCGCCCAGCGGTGCGCGCGACCCGTTCGCCCAGCGGCGGGCGGCACTTGGCTTGGTGCTGGCATTGATCAGCCAGAATGTGAACTTTGACATTCGTGTAGGGCTTCAAGCCGCAGCTAAACTCCTTCCCATACTCGTTGATCCTGAAACACTGGCAGCCTGCCAGTCCTTCATCGTCGAACGTTTGCGTAATTTCCTGCTTGAGAATGGATTCCGCTTTGACGTGGTGGATGCGGTGATTAGCGCCCAAGGCTTCAATCCCGCCCTCACGCATCTTTCGGTCAGCGAGCTTTACTCATGGGTGGCGAGGGTCGATTGGCCTTCCATCTTGCCTGCTTACGCGCGTTGCGTGCGTATCACCAGGGACATCGAGCAGATCTTTGAGGTGGATGCGGAAGCGTTCGCCGAAAAAGCCGAGCAAGCTTTATATGCCGAATTGCTGCAGGCCGAGAAAGCCTTGCACTTGGCTCGCATCCCCACCGCCAATAGCTTCCTCACCGCCTTCCTGCCTATGATCCCTGCTGTCAATCGCTTTTTCGACGAGGTGCTGGTGATGACCGACGATGTAACCTTGCGCCAAAACCGGCTGGCTTTGCTGCAGCGCATCGTGGCCTTGGGCAGTAGTGTGGCGGATATGTCCAAATTAGAAGGGTTCTAGGTGGATTATTAACTGGCGTTTCAGCTCCGGTTATTGGGTAAAAACAGCAGGGGCACGAAATTTTGTGCCCCTGCAATGATTAATCAATGATAACTTTCCGATTTTATCCTTTTTCACCCACCTGGATCAACCTTCCCACCAGGCCTGCCCCCAGTAATGCCAGGCCGTCGGTGGTCATGTAATGCCACGCCGCGCCATCGAACAACACCGAAGCCCTGGCAGCGAACTCCTCATCCCCTGGGTAAAGGATGGCTGCCAGGCGGATGCGCGGCAGGGGTAGGAAGGCGAAAGCGATCCCGGGTAACCCATCCAGGCATACTCCATCCAGCACGTGCGCAGATTGTTCATATCCTGCAGGGTTTTCCCCGTAGAATTTCGCCAGTCGATCACCAGTGTAACCCTGGAAAGCCTGGCTATAGAAGCTCCCCCCCGGCAGCTCGCGGAAACCGATCCAGCGTTCTGCCAGCGGTGTGCCATCCGCCACCTGCAGGTAATACATCAGCATGCCGGCATCATATACCGGGTACTCTGATCCATCCGCTAGTTTTACAGCCTGTAAATCAGGCAGCGAGATGGCAGCTGTCTCTCCCCAATAAGTGAATCGGATTTGTTGGCCTTGCAATGTTGCGCCGCAGTTGGCTGCCAGCCTGCCAGGTTGGGTGGTGCGGATTGTATCTCTCAGCACATCCAGCTGGCGTAACATACTCTCTTGCCAGGCCTGGTGGGCCTTTTCGATGGCTTCACCTCCCGTCACTTGCTTACCACCTGCCTGGTCTGTCAGGCTTGCCATATTAACCTCTTCATCGCCTCAACGCTAACCTGCAGCCCGGATGTCATCCATATAGGCTTTGATCGTTGGTACCGATACCAGCTTATCATAAAAGAAATTATTGACCACATTGATTACTTCCGCCCGGGCGGCTTCGGCAGGAGCGCCGAGTGGCTGCCCAATAATCTGCCTGCTTAGCGCGTCCCTCAGCCTTAGTAGAAGGCGTACAATCTCGGCCTCCTCATCACCTTCCAGCACCCTGATTACTGCCATGATCAGCTGGTCTGCCTGAGACAGGAGCTGGTCGAGGGTGATTTCAGTATCCGGCTTACTGGCATCATCGATGGTGCGGATCAGCGACCACACCTGGTAGAGCATGGTGGTTGGCTCATCGAACAGCTCGCGCAGAAACGCCGCCTCCTGGTATTGCCCGGTCAGTCTGAAGATGTTATATAATCGCTTGGCGACCTTGCCGTAATTGACGTCCTTCGTCAGGTATTTATTCACTTCGTGTTGCAGCTGCCTGACGTAGTCATCCAGCGCATCGGCAGACACGTGCTTGGCAAGCTTGGAGAATATGGGGATCGACTCTGCATCCAGATACACTTCCTGAAAATATGGGTCGAGGTATCCATCCAGCGGCGTAATCGATCCATCCGGCGCTTCCCAGGTCACGTCCAGCATGTTGCTGGCATTCGAAAGCTGCCCGTGTGCTGCGTCGGCGATGACCCAATCCAGCTTGCACCAGCCCGGGTTGTCTTGCACATCCTGCCAGCGTATCATCGCTGGCGTGCCATCGGGTAGGTGCGCCTCGACCTGTCCTTTTTTGACTTCCTCCGGCATCCACGATACCGGCGCACCTGCCTTAATAAGCACTTCTCCCCTCAACACATCGTGGGGATAACTGCCGAATTTCACCTCCAGCAGCTGGTAGGAGGGTCCTTTCAGCGTGCTGAGCGCTTTCTCGCGGATCAGCCTGGAGAGTATTTCACACGCCTGTTGCCTGGTACCGGCAATGATGTTCACCCGCTCGAAGTAATCGCAATCCCCGGGATATGTCTGAATCTTTGATTGTGCTGATGACCCGGATAGCGCCAGGGCTGTTTCCACCACATCCGGCTCGTCGTAAAATTCCACGAGGCGACCCACCTGGCGGAAGTGCGCCAGCTCCTTGGGGCTGAAATCCAGCATCACGATCTTATTCCCGAAAACACCGCTATCCATGTCAACCGAAATTTCCGCAGACGATTCAAAGGATGCCATGGCAGTCATCCATTGCAGGGCTTCGGATTCATCCAGCTCTATACCCAGGCGGTGGGCTGATTCCATGATACGTGATAGGTCCTGGCTCGGGGTGGTGGGGTCGTTTGTGCTCATGTCTGGGTTTCTCCTGTTTTATTTTATTCCTTGCAGGTCATGCAGTATTTTTTTGAATAGTTCTGCCTGGTCGAGTGCATCTTGCAGGGCGTGGTGAGTCAGGTTGGACATTTCTTCGTATTTGGGGCTGATGTGGTGCCACGAGGTTTTTGACCAGGCTACCCTGGCAGCCCCCATGTAAAGGGCTTTTATATCCAGCGCCGCGTGTCCGAATGGATTATGGCCCAGGTAGTGCATGAAATAATAATTTATGAACATCCAGTCGAAAGGAGCATTGAATGCCACCAGCACAGGCTGATTT
>CAYLPS010000019.1:0-34023 GCA_964385625.1 uncultured Anaerolineaceae bacterium
CTTTCCGAGATCCAACACCCCTAGCTTTTTAAGAATTCTTCCAGCGAAGCCTTGCTGATCCTGAAGGAGTTGCCAATTTTCTTCGCTTTAAGATCACCTGAATTGATCGCTGCCACCACATCTTCCTCTGCTACTTTTAAGAAAGTAGCTGCTTCGGCAGGCGTCATCACGTCGGGCATCGCTCCCGAAGGCGTTCCACCCGATGTTGGGCCACCCGCAGGTGTCATCGCACCGGAACCCGTCATACCCTGCAACGCCGATCCCATCACCTGCCCGATCCCCACACCGGCACCGATTCCAGCAGTGAGGCCGGCTCCGCCGCTGGGGTTCTGTGCAGCATCCCGTAAAGCATCAGCTGCCTGCAACTGGGTATAGGTTGCCATGTCGAGCATGCCCATTTCCCGCAATTCTTCAGCTGATTTACTGGAGGGTTTCAGGTTCTCAATATAGAAGGTTTTCAAGGTCAGGCCGACGGCTTCAAAATCCTCCACCGCTTTCGCCCGCACACCTGCACCCAGCTCTTCGGTCAGCCCGATCAGCTCAGGCACGCTGTGTTTTGTGGCTGTTTCTCCCAGCAAGTCTTGCAGCTTTGAAAGCAGCGTGGCACGCAGCCGTGATTCGATGTCTTCTGTCCGGTATGCTCCTTGTGTGCCAACGACCTGCGTCACAAATTGCTGGGCATCCTTCACCTGGATGCTGTAGGTACCAAACCCTTGCAGCAAGGCCACGCCCAGGCCCATACCGGGGTTACGCACGATGATCGGTTGTGGCGTTCCCCATTTCTGGTCTACAAACTCCCGCATGGAGACGAAGTACACCTCGGCCGGGAAGGGTGTTGCCACGTTGAACAGGGTAGGTCCGATCAGGTTGATCAGCAGGGGGATGTTTGCCGTGGTGATGGTGTGCCTGCCCGGTCCAAAGGTATCCAGCGCATTACCATCGCGGAAGAAAACAGCCTGCTGGGCCTCACGCACGATCACCTGGCTGCCGATCCTGAAGTCACCCGGTCCCATTTCTGGGAAACGGTGCACGAGCTCATCCCGCATCTCATTTGGATATTCGACGACATCAAATATTCTTGCCATGTCATAATCTCCTATTCGAATAATTTACATCCACATCACTGGGTCACCACCACTTCCTGGCGGTGGTTATAAATCGTCACGCATTCTTTAGAAAGCGTCTGCAAGTTGCGGATCGCTGCGGGTAAGCCATCAGTGCCTACCGATGCTTGAATGTTGTCGATCGCTCGGCCAATCTCGTCAGCCTTATCCATTAATGCAGCATCGAACTCGTATAATTTGGCTAATTCAGCCTCGTTGATCTTGATCGCGTCGAATAAACCCGCGTAACCCCGCGGTGCTGTTCGCACCTTGTCTGCAAAGGTGCGCAGTCGCAAGGCTGCTTTTTCAAGGTCATCTGTTTGATCGATCTCCCCCTTGTTGATAAATTCAACTTGCAAATCTGACACGCGCCCCTCCAGCTCTCGGAAACGCCGGAAAAGGGTATCCCTGATCAGCTTGTCAGAATCTCTGCGGTTCTGCCGTTCCACATATCCTTTGAATCCAGGGATCTTGCTCGCCAGCTTCTTGAAAATATCCATGCTGTCGGTAACTCTTTGATAGATCTGGTCCTTCATATCACTCATTTTTGCCTCCACATTGACCGTCTTAATTTTAGATGCTCATTGCTAAGATTATAGCTTGTGTTGATGGTTATGACAACAGATTTTATGAGGTATACGCACGAACAAATCGCCGGTTGCGGAATCAACGATTTAGATTTCGGGATTATAATTTTCGCCATGATTTCTCAAAAACAAGTTTACCTAGATTATGCCGCCACCACTCCGGTTGAGCCGCGCGTGCTGGCACGCATGCAGCCGTTCTTCAGTGAATCATTCGGGAATCCCTCTTCCATCCACCGCTATGGGCAGGCTGCTGAAGCCGCTCTGGAAAATGCCCGCCTGAGCATGGCGCACAGCATGAATTGTCTTCCCGAAGAGGTCATTTTCACCTCTTGTGGTACCGAAAGTGACAACCTGGCGTTGCGTGGCTCTGCTTTGCGTGCTCGTCAGGATCGCGGCGCAAATCACCTCCTGATCAGCCCTGTTGAGCACCATGCCGTATCTCATACCGCCGAACAGCTCGCCCACCTGCACGGTTTTGAGCTCGAATACCTGCCCGTGGATGGCTACGGGTATACCTCTGCGAAAGATGTGGAAGCCTGCCTGCGACCTGGCACAGCTGTGGTCTCGGTGATCTACGCCAATAACGAAATTGGCACCATCAATCCCATCGCAGAAATCGGCCAGCTGTGTCGCTCCCGTGGCATCGCTTTCCATACCGACGCCGTGCAAGCAGCCGGCTATTTACCGGTGGATGTAAATCTTCTCCAGGCTGACCTGGTTTCCATCGGTGCTCATAAGTTCTATGGCCCCAAAGGGATTGGTGCGCTATTCATCCGCAAGGGCTTGCCCATCTTCCCGGCTCAAACCGGCGGGGCACAGGAATATGGCTTGCGCGCCGGAACCCAGAATGTCCCTTACATCGTTGGCATGGCTGAAGCGCTGCAACTGGCTCAAAGTGAGAGAGAGGCGCGCATTTCATCCATCACGCCGCTGCGCGATCACCTGATCGGAGCGATTCTGGAAGAAATCCCCGATGTGCAGCTTACCGGGCACCCTCATCAGCGCTTGCCCAATCATGCCAGCTTCATCTTCAAGGGGGTGGATGGCAATGCCTTGTTAATGATGCTGGATTTGGAAGGTTTTGCCTGTTCCTCCGGCTCAGCCTGCAAGACAGGCAACCCAGAGCCCTCCGACGTATTGACCAGCCTGGGTTTCACCCGCGATTGGGCCCTCGGATCGCTCAGAGTCACTCTGGGAATGTACACCACCCCTGCCGAGATCGATCGCTTTCTCGATGTTATCCCTGGACTTGTCTCCAGGTTGCGTAATGTGATCTGAGCTGGAATGAGCACCATGCCTGCTGTAGCGGTTGCCATGAGCGGAGGTGTGGATAGCTCCGTTGCAGCCGCCTTGTTAGTGGAACAGGGTTATACAGTTATTGGCATCATGCTACGATTGTGGAGTGAGCCATCTGCAGGTCGAGCCAATCGCTGCTGCACGCCCGACTCGATGGCTGCCGCCCGGCAGGTTGCTTCGATCCTGTCCATCCCCTTCTACGTTCTGGATGCCAGGAAAATCTTCTATGATGCAGTGGTCACCCCTTTCATCAATGACTATGCGCATAATCTCACCCCTAATCCTTGCATCGGCTGTAATCGCACGGTCCGCTGGGGCTTCCTGTTCAACCATGCCCTGCTCGCCGGGGCCGAATTCCTCGCCACCGGCCATTATGCACGCCTCGGCCAATCTGCTGGCCGCACAATCCAGTTACTTCGCGGCCTCGACCCTGCCAAGGATCAATCCTATGTCCTGCATGTTCTCTCTCAAGACCAGCTGAGGCATGCCATATTTCCCCTGGGTGAATATACCAAGCAGCAAGTCCGCCAGTTAGCCCGCAAGTTCAACTTGCCGGTGGCTCAACGACGCGAGAGCCAGGATCTATGCTTCGTAGGCGCATCGGGAGATTACCGTGGCTTCCTTCTCAGGCACGCACCCCACACCCTGCTCCCCGGCAAGATCGTCGACCCTGCTGGCCGGCTCCTCGGCTATCACAGTGGATTGCCAAACTACACTATCGGTCAGCGCAAAGGTCTCGGTCTTGCTTCACCTACGCCACTTTACGTGCTGGAGAAAAAATCCACCGAGAATATCCTCGTTGTAGGCCCTCGCGACCAGCCTGGCAGTTGCCGGCTCATCGCCAGCCAGGTAAGCTGGATCGCCGATCTTCCCCTCGAAGCTGCCTTCAATGCCCAGGTCAAAATCCGTTATAAAGCTCCGCCTCTCCCCTGCCTGGTCGAACCATTGAGCCCATCCACGATGGGCATAAGTTTCGCAAATCCGGTACGCGACATTACCCCGGGCCAGGCTGCTGTAGTTTATAATGGAAATGTGTGCCTCGGTGGTGGTATCATTTCAGCTGAGCTCGAAAAATAAACAACAGCGAGAGTGCCTATGTCTATCCCCGGTATATTTCTTGGTCTCATATTATCCACCCTGTATGGGGCATTATTCCATCTCTGGCGGGGTGGCAATGCCGGGCGCTTGCTCTTATACCTGCTGTTAGCCTGGTTTGGTTTCTGGCTGGGTCACCTGGCGGGCAATCTCCTGCATGTATCATTTGATTTGCTTGGGCAGCTGCATCTCCTCTTCGCCAGTCTGGGCAGCGTCATCATGTTGGCCATCGGTTATTGGCTGAGCCTGGTTCAGGCAGAAACAAAACCCCGTTAAAATAAAAATCCCCTCACCAATGTGAGGGGTATGCAATTTTTTTAGGAAAAGTGATTATTCAGCTAATTTAATGACATTTGCCGCCTGGAGACCTTTTGGGCCTTGCTCAATGGTGAACTCTACTTGTTGACCTTCATTTAAAGTCTTAAAGCCATCAGTTTGGATCGCCGAGAAATGCACGAAAACATCCGGGCCATCCTGGCGTTCAATGAAGCCGTAACCCTTGCTTGCATTGAACCATTTGACAGTACCTGTCACCCGCTCACTCATTTTTTCTACTCCTTGCTTTTATAAAAAATCTATTCCTTCGGCCTTATTGTGTCTTTCTGTCTCACCTGGGGGGTTAATAAAAACATCCTGTCCGAACTGCACTTCCTGTTCAGACCGGTTCCTTATGAGCTCCAGAAAGAACACACGTGCCACATGAACAATATTTAGTTTATCAAGCATAGCTGTTTTTGTCAAGATTTTAACCTTTTACTCATCTTCGCTAAGAACTGCCTGATTGTTATGCCTGCCGGGTTGTTTGAAGGTACAATTGTCTCCTACAATAAATCATCTCAGGAAGGGACATGGATATGGCACAAATAGAATCTTTTTTATCAGCCCGTTCATTTTTATCACCCCAATTGGTTGATGGTCGCATTTATTTCATCAGTAATCTTGGCGGTCACATGAGCTTGTATGTCATGGATTACGGGGGCAGCGTCCCGCAACCCCTGCTACCCCCCCACATCGCCATGCAGAACCCGGTTCTGGTCGAAGGCAGCAAGTTATACTTCGTCTTTCCCAAGTTGGATAAAGTTCTGGTGATGCTGGATAAGGACGGGGATGAAAATTACCAGCCCATGCTGCTCCCATCCGATGGCGGCTACCCCGAGCCGGTGCTCGATAACTTCTTTGAAAAATCCCGGGTGCATCTTGGAGCTTGTGATCCGAAAAGCAATATTTGCTATCTTTCCGCTGAGTCGCGAACCGAACAAATGAATACCACTTATAAATGGGATCTCGCCACAGGTAAGCTGGATAAAGTTGCTGAAAGTACCTGGGGAGCTTACCTCAGTGCCCACAACAGGGATCATTCGAAACTCGTGCTCCTCGATGCCTATATGGCGGGTGATACTGTACTCTATTTGTGGGACAAGGATAAAAACAAACGCCAGCCTCTCTATGGCATCCCCCTGGAAGACCGCAAACCTGGCCAGGTGGTGGAGAAACACTCCATCGAGGCAATCCATTTTATTGACCATGATCGTGCGCTGATCATCGCCTCTTCCATTTTTGAGGATACCTATGGTCTGGGTTATCTACGCCTGAAGCATCCCTCCAGAGTCAAGCCAGTGCCCGTCAAGGGCATCAAGCACCGTGGCAAGGGTGAGTTCCATAATTGCACTTTCATCGGCAAGAACACCTACCTGGTTGAATATAACATCGATGGTTGCTCGTGGTTGTATGAAGCCAAATTCGACCAGGATAACCTGCAAATGAAAACCACCCGTGTGTTGGTTGGAAAGGGCGAGCTGTCAGATGGGGTGCTTGACTCCGTCTCATACGATAAAGGCAGCAATTCATATATCCTGAGCCATTGCACGGCCACTTCGCCTACCCAAATTGTTTCCATCGAAGGTAAAAAGAGAGATCTGTTTGTTCTGCATACACGAGAAAAAGTGCTGGGCGTGGATGAATCCCTTCTCTCCATCGGAGAAGATGCTTCCTACACCTCATTTGATGGATTGCGCGTATCGGCTCGCCTGTATTTACCCTCCGCCGTAACCAACCTGCAGCCTCCCTATCCGCTGGTCTATTACATCCACGGCGGTCCTCAAGGCCAGGAGCGCCCCGATTTCTCTTGGTTCTCCATGCCCCTGATCCAATTCCTCACTTTGACCGGTTTCGCGGTCTTCGTTCCCAACGTACGCGGCAGCTCAGGATACGGCCTTAAATATATGCAGCATGTCGATCGTGATTGGGGCGGGATGGACCGCCTGGACCATATGCATGCCATGAAGGTTCTAAAAAAGGACACCCGGTTGGATGCCAGTCGCGCAGGGGTCGTTGGTCGCTCTTATGGCGGTTATATGACTCTCACCATGGCCTCCCGGCACCCCGAGCTGTGGTCGGCTGCGGTTGATATGTTCGGGCCATATGATCTGCTCACCTTCAGCGAGCGTATCCCCGAGACCTGGAAACCCTACTTTAAGATCGCTATGGGCGATCCGCTGGAAGATCATGATTTTCTGGTCGAGCGTTCGCCGCGCACTTATATCGACCAGATCCTGTGTCCCTTGCTGGTCATCCAGGGGAGAAATGATCCCCGCGTCATCGAGCAGGAATCCCATGATCTTGTCGACCATCTCCGCAGCCTCGGCAAGCAGGTCGATTACCTGGTATTTGAGAATGAAGGCCACGATGTGCTTAAGCTGGAGAACCGCATCACCTGTTACAACGCCATCACCGATTTTTTCAAACAACATTTGATGAAATGATGGAAAACGAGCAAGAAGCCTCTGCACAGGCTGGCGATATCGCCCAGCTGATCAGTGCCCAAAATAAACGTTTTATTTTTAAGTTGGTGCCAGATGGCAAATTCGAGACTCATCGCGGCTACCTTAACCACAATGACCTGATTGGCAAGCAATGGGGCAGCCGGGTGATAACCCACATGGGCAGTCCCTTCGTGCTGCTGCAGCCTTCGTTGGCAGATATCCTCCTCGAGACCCGGCGCAACACTCAGATCATGTACCCCAAGGATATCGGTTTCATCCTCATCTCCATGGACATCGGTCCGGGAAAGCATGTGCTTGAGGCCGGTACGGGTTCCGGTTCCTTCACCACGGCACTGGCTTTCGCCGTGGGACCCCAGGGCAGGGTCACCTCCTATGAATCCCGCCAGGAGTTCCAGCACCTGGCGCATAAAAACCTGCAACGCCTGGGCTTGGACGGGCAGGTCGAGTTTAAGCTGCGCGATATTTCCGGGGGATTCGATGAGCAGAATGTCGACGCGCTTTTTCTGGATCTTCCCAACCCCCAGGATTACCTCCCGTATGCCAGGCACGCTCTCAAGGCGGGTGGTTATTTTGGCAGCATCCTGCCCACCACCAACCAGGTTTCAACCCTGTTGGTAGCCCTTCATCGTGAGAAATTCGCTTTTATTGAGGTTTGCGAGATCCTTTTGCGTTACTACAAAACCCACCCCGACCGCTTGCGTCCTACCGACCGAATGGTTGCTCATACCGGTTATCTGATCTTTGCCCGTTCAGTGGCACCTGATGTGGCGGGATCCGAGGTTTTGCTAGAAGACCTTGAGCCCGCTGGCGAGGCTGGCTAATCTCATACCTATCGGATGTTTCCATGAGCTTGCCGCAGATCACCGAAGAATATATCACGCAACGCCTGAGCGAGGCATTTAATAATACCGTTGATGAGCTATCTATTTTAGACGATATCCCCGCAGATTTACGCCCCGCAGCGGTTTTAATCCCCATGTTTCATGTCTCTGAGCAGGATAGGCTTAACCATATCTGGCAGGTGCTCTTCACCCGTCGCACTCAGGCTGTTGCTGAGCACCAGGGTCAGGTGGCGTTTCCGGGTGGGCGGGCAGACCCAGATGACTCATCCCCAGAATACACTGCCTTGCGTGAAGCCAACGAAGAGATTGGGCTGGATCCCACCCAGGTTCGCATTCTGGGTCGGATGAATGAGCTGCGCACGATCAGCAATTATTGTGTCACTCCCGTTGTAGGGGTCATCCAATGGCCATTCCATGTCCAATTGCAAGGCATCGAGGTCAGCCGCTTGTTTAGCATTCCCTTGGATTGGTTGGCAGACCCGGCCCATCATGAAATTCGTAATTTTCCCCTCCCCCCTGCCTATGCTGGGTTGCTCCACCAGCATGAACGCCCGGTGGTATATTTTGAAACCTATGATAATGAGCTGTTATGGGGGGTGAGTGCCCAGATCACCCTGAATTTTATCCATACCCTGGAAAATAAAAAACCGGCGGGCTCTTGATGCGCCCGCCGGCGATAAATCGAGTTATTCCTCTTCTTCCTTTTCTTCCTCTTCTTCCTCTTTCTTGCCGCGCTCCATAACCTCCGGTTCCTCTTCCACGGCTTCTGCTACTTCCACTACCTCTTCTTCCTCAACTGCAGCCTGGGCGGTGATCAACACCACCATCGACTCAGGTTCTTCCAAAATCTTAACGTCTTTAGGAACCGCCAGGTCTCGCACGTAAATGCCATCGCCGATATCGGTCAAACCGGAAATATCGACGACGATCCGTTCCGGTAAGTCCTGTGGCAAGCATTCCACTTCCACTTCATCCATGCCCGTCACCAGTACCCCGTTGTAATCATTGATCGCCGGAGAGACACCCACAATATCGAGAAAGACCTGCGAGCGCAATTTCTCGGTCATCGAAACCGCCAGGAAATCGACGTGCAACAATGTACCGGTAATTTTATTGCGTTGCTTCTCTTTCACCAGTGTTCGGTGAGTTTCACCATCCACATTTACCGTGACCAGCGCAGAAGGTGCCAGTCCCGCCAGGCTGCGGCTCGCCGCGTGAAGATCCAGGACGATGGCGATTGGATCGATGTGGTGTCCATAGATCACCGCGGGAAGTTTCCCTTCCCTGCGCATCGCCTTCACCTGTTTTCCCACCAAAGTTCGGTGATTTGCATTGAGTACTACCTCTTCCATGATTCCCTTCCTCGAGCGCCTCTCACCGCTCAGCCTGCCTCTGCTGAGGATTACCTTCGCTCTGTGCTAAATTCCGGCTCCTGCCGGTTGATAAGGACTGCCAGGATACCTGCTCACCGAAATGATTTAACTGCATCAAAATTTATCCGTGGCAAAAAAATCGCCTCCATCGTGGAGACGTCTTGAAAGCAGGCTGAATTTTAGCCGCATATGGTACATTCGTCAATGGCAAATTTCACAAGAAGTTATAATTGATCTATGCGCGCCACGAAAACCATCCCCTCCGATTACCATTCCCACAAGACCCTGGATCTTTCCAACGCGCGCACCATGTTTTTGCTCAACCTGGCTGCATTGCCCCTCTTATTCCTGTTTGGCTGGATGTTCGCTCGTATTTTCATCCTGGTACGCGATACTAATCCCTTCCCAGGTGGATTTTGGGGCTTGGTCTCCTCCTACTCATGGGTCGATTGGATCGCCCTGCCGCTTTCAATCGCCTTGATGCTGGTTTTCCATGAGCTGGTCCATGGGATCTTTTTCTGGCTTTTCACCCAAGAGCGGCCCAGGTTTGCCCTTAAAAGCGGCTATGCCTATGCAGCTGCCCCTGAATGGTATCTGCCTCGCAAGCAATATGTGCTCGTAGGATTATCACCCCTGCTGGTCATCTCAGTGTTATCCATCATCCTTGCTGTTTTATTTCCAGCCCACCAGGTCTCATATTTATTATTTGTCGCCACATTCAATGCTGCTGGTGCCCTGGGAGACATAATTGTGGTAGCCTGGGTCTTTCGGCAGCCCCGAACTACCCTCATCATGGACCATGGGGATAAGTTTCTTTCCTTCACTCAAAATGCCGGCTAGTTTTACCGTATAATCCCTTCACACTCTAAACATGGATATTAGTAAATTTCCAATCAGCCTGGGTGATGAGCAAATTACGGTTTTTTCTACCCCGGGTCTCCCTGCATGGGATATCCTCATGCCAGCGGTAACACTCCTGGCGAGGTGCTGCCAGCTTCACCCGTTGAGTCGGGTATTGCTGATGGGCTGCGATCTGGGCGCTTTGAGTGTATACATCGCCCGCCTTTTTCCTGAAGTTCACCTGACCATCACCGATCAGAATTTTACCGCCCTTGAATTGTGCCGTCAGGCTCTCTCAACCAACGGGATTGCACCCCATCGCGTGAATATCCTGGCAGCCATCGATTTCCCGCCTGAGCTATCCGCCAGTCAGGATGCAATTTTCATGCTGCTCCCCAAAGGGCGCTTGCTCTCCCGTCGCTGGTTGGTCCAGGCACACTCCCTCCTAAAACCTTCTGGTCATCTTTACCTTGCGGGCTCGAATCGTGCCGGGATTCGGTCTGTCGATGCTGATGCCAGGCAGTTATTTGGCAACGGCCGCGTGCTGGCTTATAAAAAAGGCAACCGGGTGGCAGAATATTCCCTGCAGCCCATCACTGGGTTCCTGCCGGATTGGGCTTCCATGCCCGGCGTAACTCCGCACACCTGGGTGGAGTTCAACATCACTGTCTCAGGTCACACCCTATCAATCCGCAGCCTCCCGGGCATCTTCTCCTCCGATCATCTTGATGAAGGCACTGCTTTATTACTGGCCAACTTGCGAATTCCTGGCAGAGCCCGCGTTTTGGATGTGGGTTGCGGCTATGGCATCATAGGGATATCAGCCGCCATACAAGGCGCCAGCCTGGTTCACCTGGTGGATAACAACCTGCTTGCCGTCGCTGCCACCTGCGAGAACCTGTCCCTTAATCACATTACCTGCGCCAAAGTTTTTACTGGTGATCTGCTCGACCCGCTAGGTCGCTATCAATATGACCTGATTCTATCCAACCCACCGTTCCATCGCGGTTATCAGGTTGATGATCAGATCGCCCAGGCCATGATCCGCCAATCCTTCCAGGCCCTTAATCAAGGTGGCAGGCTAGTTATCGTTGCCAATCGCTTTATCCGCTATGATCGATTGATCAAGGAAACCTTTGGAAATGCCTCCATTCTGGCTGAATCGGGTAAATTTCACCTCCTTTCAGGATTAAAATCATCCAACTTACATGGTGATCGCTAAGGAGGTTATATGAATGATCCATTGATTCACAGCATAGACTTGCACTTTATGGGTCGGGATGGCACTATTGCCGCTTACTTGGTCCCTCACTCGAGTGGCGCAATACTGGTCGAGTGCGGCCCTGGGTCCACGGTTCAAAACCTGGTGCATGGCATCAAGGAATACGGGTTTTCACCAGCCGATATCAGTGATATCTTCCTCACCCATATCCACCTCGACCACGCCGGAGCTGCTGGATGGTTTGCCCGCCAGGGTGTTCAGATTCACGTTCACGAAAATGGTGCCCCCCATCTAGCCAATCCTGAAAAGCTGCTTGCCAGCGCCGGACGTCTGTATGGGGATATGATGGACACCCTGTGGGGAGAATTCATCCCGGTTAGCCCGCAGAAGATCACCGTGATGCGCCATGATGAGGTGGTTGAGGTGGGAGGTCTGTCTATCCGCGCCCTCAATGTTCCCGGGCACGCCAATCATCACCTGGCATATCTCATCGGTGCTGCGTGCTTCACCGGCGATATCGGCGGCATCCGCCTCAACCCGCGCCAGTATCTCAGCCTGCCCATGCCGCCTCCCGACTTGAACCTGGAAGCATGGCGCTCGAGCATCGCCTGCCTCCAACAATACCACCCCACGCGCATCATCCCCACTCATTTCGGCATCTACCAGGATGCAGGCTGGCATTTGCAGGCCGTCCTGGATGCGTTGGATGAAGTGGAAGCCTGGGTGGAAGAAAAGATGCCGCAAAATCCCACCCTGGAGGACCTGCGCCTCCAGTTTATCGAGTTCGAGCGCTCGCGCGCTCAAAAATACCATGTCGAGCGCCTCACCCTCGATACACAGCAAACAGCTAACCCTGCCTTCATGTCTGCCGACGGCATTTACCGCTATTGGAATAAATTCCGCAAGCCTGCCTGAAATGTTTTTCAGCTGCACTGGTTGGATTTTCGTCTTCCACCCAGAAATTCACGCATATTCGCGGCTATCTTTTGTTAACTGGCTGATATTCGCCTGTGCCAGGTGATCTTATTTTCATGGCTATTTGATATGTTGGCCGGTTAGCGGCTATTTATTGACAAAAAACTTGTCTCGGGCCAGATTCTTGTGGCGTTAATCGTTCTATCTCGCCTTTTTCGTGCTCCAGATCATTTCCTCGATGAAGTAATCCATCCAACGATCAGCCTGTCAGAATGCTTCGACTTGTTTGACATCTGGGGGGTTTGCTCATAGAATCTCTGGGCACCTTCTCAATCGAATTGCTATCCATCACCAAATATCATGGAGGTTTTATGGATTTTAACCATTATTTCTCAAATGATGAGCTTGCCACCCTCTTCAAGCAGTGGGGCGAATCTTATCCCAACCTCGTCCAGGTCAGCCAGATTGGCAGCAGCCATGAAGGGCGTCCCATCCACCTGCTCATCCTCACCAATCTTGCCACCGGTCCAGATCACGATAAACCCGCCATCTGGATCGATGCAAACATCCACGCCACCGAGATCACCGGCACTACCTCTGCCTTGTATATCGCTGAACACCTTATTTCCGCTTACGGCAGCGATACGCAGGTCACCCGCCAGCTCGACCACAGTGTTTACTATATCGTCCCCCGCATCAATCCGGATGGCGCCGAATGGGCCATGGCAGCCATCCCGCGTTATATACGTTCTGGCGTCCGCCCATATCCCTGGCAGGAGAAAGATGAAGGCCTGTTCACACAGGACATTAACCAGGATGGCAAAATCCTGCAGATGCGCCTCCAGGATGCCAACGGCGATTGGAAAGTCAGCTCGCTCGATCCACGCCTGATGGAGAAGCGCGCCCCCGATGAAGTAGGCGGCACCTATTACCGCGTGTTCCCCGAAGGCCTTCTGGAAAACTATGACGGCTATGTCATCAGGATGGCCCGTCCTCTGGAGGGTTTGGACTTCAACCGAAACTTTCCCTTCGAATGGCGCACCGAAGGCGACCAGGCTGGCGCCGGGCCTTACCCCACCTCTGAGCCCGAGACGCGCGCCCTGGCAGACTTCGTGACCACCCACCCCAATATCAACATTGCCATTACCTTTCATACCTCCAGCAGGGCTCTCCTTCGCCCTTACAGCACCAGGCCCGACGATGATATGAACACCGAAGACCTGTGGGTCTATAAAAAAATGGGCGAGATTGGCACGAAGATCACCGGATACCGCTGCTTTTCAACCTTCCATGATTTTAAATACCACCCCAAGGAGGTCACCACCGGCGCCTTCGATGATTGGATGTACGATCATCGTGGAGTATTCACCTTCACCATTGAATTATGGGATTTACCCACCGTCGCGGGGATAAAAGACCGCAAGTTGATGGAGTGGTGGCGCGACCATCCCCATGAGGAAGATTTGCAGATCCTGAAGTGGGTCGATGAGCACGCTGCCTCCGACGCTTATCTACCCTGGCGGTCCTATGAGCACCCACAATTGGGTCAAATCGAGTTGGGTGGCTGGAACGATATGTACACCTGGTACAACCCGCCTCTGAATTTCGTGGAGGCCGAGGTGGAGAAGCATTATCCTTACATGCTCTCATTGGCCGAAATGCTGCCTCACCTGTCTATTCATACCCTCAAGGTGACCAGGCTTGGCGAAGATGAGTTTCACCTCAACCTGGTTGTTGAGAACAGCGGGTTTTTACCGACCTTCACCAGCCAGCAATGTAAGACACGCAAATCAGCCCGTCCGGTTAGGGCAGAGCTGGAGCTGCCCAAGGCTGCGCGGCTCACCAGTGGGAAACGCCGGGAGGAACTGGGCCACCTGGAAGGCAGGAGCAATAAACTGGATGTATCTGCCATCTTTGCCGAGGGTGCCTCCGATAATCGGGCACGCCTGGAATGGGTCATTCAGGCCCCAGCAGGCACTACCCTTACCCTTAAAATTCTCAGCGAGCGTGCCGGGGCCATCACCCGCCTGGTCACGCTCGAATAAATCATCCCATGCAGGAGCCTCCCATGCTATCCCTTGTTCAAGAGAAAGTCCAGCAGGTCACCGCAATATTGCAGGAATTGGATCTTGATATGTGGTTGACCTTTGTGCGTGAGACCTCAGCCGGGGGTGACCCTGTCCTCCCCTTGATCTATGGATTGGACCTGACCTGGCAGAGCGCCCTCATCCTCACCAAAACGGGTGAGCGCATCGCCATCGTTGGTCGCCTGGAGGCTGAGGCTGCCCGCCGTACCGGCGCATATGATACGGTGATATTTTATGATCAGTCCATCCAGCCAGAATTATTACGCCTGCTGGATAGGCTGAAGCCCTCGCAAATCGCCATCAATTATTCAGTGAATGACGTGCATGCCGACGGCCTCACCCATGGCATGTACCAGTTACTGTGTAGATATCTGGACGGCACCCCCTATCTCTCACGGTTGCAATCTGCCGAAAAACTGCACCGCGCCGTGCGCGGTCGTAAGACTCCTCACGAAGTTGAGCGTATCCAGGCTGCTATCCAGACGACTTTTGATATCTTTACGCGCACCTTTGCATACCTGAAAGTGGGCATGAGCGAAACAGAGATCAGCGACTTCATGCACGCCCAGTTGAGCCAGTTCGGGGTGCGGCCTGCCTGGGAGCCGCTCAATTGCCCCACGGTGAACGCCGGCCCCGATTCTCCCATCGGCCATGTGGGACCGACCGGAATCAAGATCCAGCCCGGTCACCTGGTCCACTTCGATTTTGGCGTATTGCAGGACGAATACTGCTCCGACATCCAGCGTGTGGTCTACTTCCTGCGGCCCGGCGAGCAAGCTCCCCCTCCTGAAGTCCAGCGCGGCTTCGACACCGTCCGTTCCGCCATCCAGAACGCCTTGGCCGCCATGAAGCCCGGCGTCCCTGGCAAAATGATAGACCAGGTCGCCCGTCTCACCGTTTTACATGCCGGCTATCCCGAATATCCATACGCCACCGGGCACCAGGTTGGCAGGGTGGTCCATGATGGGGCAGGCATCCTGGGCCCGGAATGGGAACGCTACGGCGACACCCCCAATTACCTCCTCGAAACCGACCAGGTCTATACCCTTGAGCCAGGCCTGGCCATTCCCGGTTATGGTTACCTGGGCCTTGAAGAGGATGTGCTGGTCACCGCCACCGGTGCCAGGTACCTGGGTGACCCGCAAACTGAGCTAATCCTGCTATGACTGGTGTAGGTGAGCTACCCGGTTGAACCTCATCGCCCTGATCGCCCACCATGCCAGCAAGCCTCACTTGCTGGTTGTGAAATTTCATAAAGTGGAAACTGCCTGGGCAATACTCTGGCGAAATTCAGTCCGGTTGAACTTTTTCCACAGCCCTGGGAAGGTGCTGGTCAGCTGGAATCTCTCTGCGTGCAGGTAGGCCAGGTAAGTGGCGATTGGCTCGGGGTTCATCCGTTCAGAGATAGGCTTATGTAGCTGGTTTTCATCCCATTCTTTCATGAAATCCATCACCAGCTGGCAGGCCACATCGGCATCGTGAAGCTCGCCCAGGTGGTCCTGCAAGTTCTTTAATTCGCCAATCGCCTGGTGAGCGCCCTCCCCCAGTATCTCCCTGAAATATTCCAGCGTGTAACGGAATTTCTTGAACTCGATGCGCAATGCGTGCAGCTGGGTCACAGAGGCCGCCGGTACGATCGCCTCATAGGTCCTCACTGCAGCATAGCGGCTGTACACCAGCACCGGCACGATGTCGCGCACGCGAGATAGTGCGCCATCCTCCACCGTACTTTGACCCTCCACTTGGTCAGAGGTCTGCAGAAATTGGTTGAAATTTTGTTTGAAGTTCTGGTATGCGTCACTTTGCAGGTGTTTGATCATCTTGACGCGCTTACGCTCGATCGTACCACTCCAATCATCCAATAATGGCTGCATGCCCGGGCGCGCCTCAGCTTCTAATTTCTGCTGGTAGCCAACGGCCTTCTCCAGCAGTACGTCCAGGTCGCGCACCCTCCCCAGCACCCTCCCAATTCTCCGCAATCCCTGTAGATGCCGTTTCACGATTTTCGGAGCAAAAGCTGGTGTGAAGATGTCAAAAGCAGTGCGCATCCTCCGCGTGGCTACACGCATATCATGCAATTCTTCAATATCCTCTCCTTGCATCGTTCCTGCCTCGTGGCTGAGCATTTCGGCGAAGTGATAGGACCAGACCTTTTTAGCGGCTTCTGCCATGGAATCCTCTGGGGTGATTCCTATCTTCGAGCGCCGCAGCGGGTATGGCATTGGAGCATTCTCCAAAATTCGACTTTCTTGCGCATAGTCCTCGGAGGTGCCTGTCTGTTCTTCCCCGCTTTCCGGAATTTCCTCCTCCCCCGGTTGTTCTGCCTCGCCACCAGGTACATCTTCCTGAAAAATACCCATCCCGCGGGCGAAAAACTGGCGTTTCCAATATCGTGCCCGCCCGCGTGAAATCCCCGCTTCCTGGGCCGCTTGCATCGTGGCCTTACCCTCGGCGTAAGCCAGAATCAGGCGTGCCCTGTGCTTTAACAATTCATCGGTTGACTTGGATAAGCCATCTAATCTCAGTTTTTCTTCATCGGTCAGGGTGAGAGCTTTCATGGCTGTCATTATAGCATGCCCGACCTCTAACCCACCTGTGACTGTTCTTCTTTTTGGGCACATCCCAGCTCTGCCTCCACCATGATGTGCACCAGCTCCTCGAAGGATGTCTGTGTTTCCCAGCCCAGCTTTTGTTTAGCCTTGGCCGGGTTTCCCACCAGCTGCTCCACTTCCGCTGGCCGCATGTATGCCGGGTCCTGCACCAGGTGATCCTCGTAGTTCAAACCCACCTGGCTGAAAGCCTGCTCGGCAAATTCTCTCACCGAATGGGTGTGCCCGGTAGACAGCACGAAGTCCTCCGGTTGGTCTTGCTGCAAAATCATCCACATGCCCCGCACATAATCAGGCGCATAACCCCAATCGCGTTTTGCCTCCAGGTTGCCCAATCGCAGCTCGGTTGCCAGGTGGCACTTAATCCTGGCAGCCCCCCGCGCAATCTTGCGCGTCACGAACTCATGCCCCCGCCTGGGACTTTCGTGGTTGAAGCAAATCCCTGAGCAGGCAAACAGGTCATAGCTCTCCCGGTAGTTCACCGTGATCCAGTGGCCGTAGAGCTTCGCCACCCCGTACGGGCTGCGTGGGTAGAAAGGCGTGCCCTCGGTCTGGGGTGATTCGCGCACCTTGCCGAACATCTCGCTGGTGCTGGCCTGGTAAAAGCGTATCTCTGGGTCCACCAGCCTGACGGCATCCAGCACGCGTGTCACACCCAGGGCAGTCACCTCGCCCGTAAAGACCGGTTGTACCCATGAAGTCTGCACGAACGATTGGGCCGCCAGGTTATACACCTCCTGCGGCCGGTATGTCTTGATGATATCGATGATCGAAATTTGGTCCATCAGGTCCCCCGAGACGATGGTGATCTTGTCCTGGATGTGCTGAATGCGCTCGAAATTGATCGTGCTTGATCGCCGCACCATGCCGATCACCTCGTAACCCTTTCCCAGCAGGAACTCCGCCAGGTACGATCCATCCTGCCCCGTGATTCCGGTAATCAAAGCTCTTTTGCTCGCCATTCCCTCGCTCCTTTCATTTCCTTAAGCATATCAGTTTCCTTCATTTTTGTCTGCGAATTGGCTTGGCAGATTTTTCTCTCATCTCGAGATATAGCGAATCACCATGATTCAGACCATTGGTCAGCAGGTTACCTCCTTGCGTCAGGCGCCTGGCTATCCCACACCATGCAGGCTCCCGCATCAATATGGACCTGCCCATCCCACCGAGCGCACCGTCATCCTCCTGGCTAGAATATTCAAGCATACTCCATTGGAGCTGGTTGAGGGCACTGCTGTTCCTCTTGCCAAAGCTCAGCAGCTTGCCGAGACGGAGCAACCGCTGGCCTTATTCAGCAATATCTCGGGGGATTCGGGCGCTCCGATGTCGCCCATAGCGACTCCCGTTTAACTGCACGCATTCTTGCGAACTGGTAACCCAACCTGGATGCCCAGACGCTCGGCTGTTCGGATGGGCGTCAAAAACAGCTGCTCATCTAACTGTGCAGTACTCTTGTTAAATTGAGCGGTCAGGCTGGTTTTTCTTCCCCTGCATAGCCATTCGATAGCGCCGCCGAGAGATCCATCCCGTTTTTAATCATCCGGTGAGGCACTCCCAGCATCAGGATGCTGTCTTCCAACTCGCTGGCATCTCCCTTTCCCCCAAAGCTGGATGCATCCAGCGTTACCACGATGGGCTTCAAACCCCTCTGCAGCAGAAAATCCACGGTAAGCGCCACCTGGTTTGATGACGAGGGTGTGATCAGCACCACCGTACTGCCCCGCACCATGTGCTTTACCTGGGTCTCTATTAGCGCTCTTAAAGGCAGTCTGCCCTCGGCACGTGTCAATGCCAGGGCTTCCAGGATCTTTCCCAACTGCCTCCCGCCGCGGTCAGGTGAAATTAGTGTCAGGTGCTGCCCGGCGCACACAAATCCCACGGCCCTGCCCCGCTTCAGGTAATCGCGCACCAGCGAGGCTGCCGCGCTGATCCCGTATTCTTCCGTCGATGGAGGTAATGGGATTTTTGCTGTGCGGCTCCACAAATCCCTCCCCTGCGTCTCCAGCTCTGGCTGAGGTAAGGCCGCCTGCACCTCCGCATCAGCATCGAAGAATATCCACACATCCGCCAGCGGGTCGAGCTCGAATTCCTTGACGATCAGCCTCCCGCGCCGCGCCGTGCTCAGCCAGTGGATGCGGTTCAGCGGGTCACCGGTGGAATAATCGCGCACCCCGGCGGCATTAGGCGTCACCTGATGTGTCCGCCGGCGTAACGCCTCACCTCCCGGTAGCAGCCCTGGCGGGTTGGGAAACCCGTGCAGTTCCACCATCATCGGGTACACCAGCAGTGAGTCCACCTCGGGGAACCCTCGCTCCACGGGGAACAATCCAAACAGGTCACCGCTGGCGATCACCGTCGGGCCAAGCGGGAACACCCCCCGCTTCACCAGGCGCACGCGCGCCATATAGCTCCTGCCCTGCTTTCCCCTCAGCATGATGATCACCCTTGAGCCATCCGTCCCCGGCAGTGTGGATTGATCGCGGATTTCCAGCCAGACGCGCGGGAAGTGGTTCAGGTTTTGTACCTCGAAGCGCTCCTCGAAGATTTGCCCCACCTGGGCGCGCACCGTGCGCGCTGAACGCATAAAAGACAGGCTCCTGATCGACAGGGCCGACCACAGCCACGAACCGAAGAACATCACGATCCAAAAAATTGCCAAACGGTAATAAAGTGCCCCTCCGGTGGCAATCGCGGCAATAAAACTTAATCCAAATAGGGCAAGGACAACTTTTTGACCGCTGGTCATTGGCTCGAGCTTGCCTTGAGATCTCCCCCAGGCACGGGTACCGCGCTGATAATTTCGTCCATCACCTGCTCGCTGCTCAGGTCCCGCAAGCGTGCCGCCGGGCCTAGGATCACCCGGTGCGCCAGTGCAGGCTTGATCAGCGCTTTAATATCATCGGGCAGCACGTAATCCCGCCCTTGCATGGCTGCCCGCGCCTGTCCCGTGCGGAACAATGCCAGGCTGCCGCGCGGGCTTGCCCCCAGGTACACATCTGGATGCTGGCGTGTCTGGTGCGTCAGCTCGACAATGTAGTGTTTGACCCCCGGGGCCACGTAGATCGATTTGATCGCTTCCTGTGCCTTCAGCAGCTCCTCTGCCTCCGCCACCTGTTGCAGGTCCACCACCGGGTGCTGGAATTGTTGCCGTTCCAGGATGTTGATCTCATGGTTGGTTTCCGGGTAACCCAGCCTCAGCCGCACCAGGAAGCGGTCCAGCTGTGCCTCCGGCAGCGGGAAGGTACCTTCATATTCAATCGGGTTTTGGGTTGCCAGCACCATGAATGGCCTGGGCAGGGTATGCGTGATCCCATCTACAGTCAGCTGGTGTTCTTCCATGGCCTCCAGCAAGGCTGCCTGGGTTTTCGGTGTGGCCCTGTTGATCTCATCCGCCAGTACGATCTGCGCCATGATCGGTCCTGGGCGGAATTCGAATTGCGTGCTCACCTGGTTATAGATCGATACACCGGTCACATCGCTGGGCAGCATGTCAGGGGTGAATTGGATGCGGCTGAACTTGCAACCCATAGACTTCGCCACACTGCGTGCCAGCACCGTCTTCCCCACCCCCGGCACATCCTCGATCAGTAAATGCCCCTGGCACAGCAGGCTGATGATCGCCAGCTCCACCGACTTGCGCTTTCCAATGATCACTTTTTCGATATTAGCGATGATTTTTTCTGTAAAGCTCTGGATCTCTGTCATGCCTTGCTCCAATTCCAGAATTGTACGAAGGTACTGCCGGATTTATTCGAATATTATCATATTATTGAGCACGCCCACACAATATCTCTACTCCGCCGCCAGGGTAATGGTTCATAATCAAGGTCATCGCCAGGATTTATGCTAAAATCCTCCTGGAGGGACCCACCATGACTGCCAAGATCATCCTCAACCCCTATGCCGGCCGCTGGAAAGGCTTGCAGAAACGCGGTGAGATCGAAAGCGCCCTGCAGACTGCGGGCATCGACTACCAGCTGGTCCTCACTGAAGCCCCCCGGCATGGCATCCAGCTGGCCTCTCAGGCAGTAAAGGACGGTTTCTCCCCCGTCATCTCGGCTGGCGGCGATGGTTCGGTCAGCGAGGTGATGAACGGCATCGTGCTCGCCGCCCAACAGTTGCAAGCTGAGCCTGTTCCCCTGGGAGTGCTTCCTCTGGGTTCGGCTAATGACCTGGTGGTCAACCTGGGCCTGCCCACCAGCCTCCCGGAAGCCGCCCGGGTGATCGCTTCCGGTTTCACCCGCCGCATCGATCTGGGAGAAGTCACTGCTTGGGATATTCCACATAAAGAGCAGAAGCTATCCTACTTTGACAACAACAGCGCCATCGGCCTGGAACCCAGCATCACCCTTGTCCAGCAGCGCATCTCCTGGTTGCACGGTTCACTGCGCTACGTGTTGGCAGCCTTGCTGGGGGTGATGCAGAACCCCCAATGGAACCTGCAGCTCACCTGGGATGGCGGTGGTTACACCGGCCCGTCCACCCTGGTCACCGTCGGCAACAACCCGCTCACCGGCGGCGTATTCTTCATGGCTCCCCATGCCGACCCTTATGATGGCCTGCTGGATTGTGTGCACGGCTTCTTGCCCACCCGCCTGCAGATCTTGCGCTTGCTGCCCCGCACGATGAAGCCCGGCGCGGGCAGTTACATCGAGCACCCCGCCATCCACGAGATCCGCGTCTCCTGGCTGCGCATCCACACCCACCAGCCCACCCCCCTGCACGCCGACGGTGAGATCCAGTTTGCTGCCACCCAGGATATCGAATACCGCCTGCTGCCCAATTACCTGCCGGTGCTCATGCATGCCCCCCACTGATCCACTGACTGACCCCAGGCTGCCTCTTCATGATTTTAGCTGCCTTCCTGCGCACATTCTTCAAGCTGCTCTACCACCAATTTGCCTGGGCATACGATATTGTCGCTGCGGTGGTCTCATTGGGCGCCTGGCAGCAGTGGGTGCAGTCGGTTTTACCCTTCCTGGGTCGAGAGAACACCCTGGAAATCGGCTTTGGCACCGGCCACCTGCAGTTGGCCCTCCACCGGCGGGGTATCGCAACATTCGGTCTGGATGAAAGCCAGCAGATGGTGCGCATCACTCGCCGGCGCCTGGCCCGATCAGGCTCGCCTGTAAATCTGGTGCGCGCTGAGGCCACCCGCCTACCCTTCGCCGCTCAGAGCTTTTCCCGTCTGGTGATGACCTTCCCGTCCGAATTCGTGCTCAATCCCTCCTCGCTGGCAGAAGCCCATCGCCTGCTCACCCCGGGTGGCCTGGCAGTCATCCTGCCCTTCGCCTGGGTCACCGGGCGCAGGCCATGGGAGCGCTTCATTGCCTGGGTGTACCATATCACCGGCCAGGCTCCCCGGTGGGACGAGCAAATTTTATCTTCCTTGCAGCTTCCCGGGTTTGTGCTCACCTGGAAGATGGTCACATTCCCTTTCAGCCAGGTGCTGGTCATCTGCTTGCGCAAATCCAATAATACGGTCCAGGTTTCTCGCGTATAGATGTAATAATGTTGTACAATTTACCCATGGAAGTAAAGCTTGCCGTCTCTAAGGTTAACAAATATGCCACCTCCG
Source organism: uncultured Anaerolineaceae bacterium (assembly GCA_964385625.1). Classification (GTDB taxonomy): domain Bacteria; phylum Chloroflexota; class Anaerolineae; order Anaerolineales; family UBA4823; genus FEB-25. The sequence continues at coordinate 22,331 of CAYLPS010000019.1, forward strand.
AAAGCGGTGACTCGGTAGAGGTCATCGAGCGCCCCAATGGGGGCATCTCGGTGGTCATGGCTGATGGGCAGAGCTCGGGGAAAGCTGCCAAGCAAGTCTCCTCCCTGGTGGTTCGCAAGGTCATCTCGCTGCTCTCCGAGGGGGTGCGTGACGGCGCTGCAGCCAGGGCTGCCTCCGATTACCTGTTCACCGAGCGCAAAGGCAAGGTTTCCGCTACCCTCAATATCGCCTCCATCGACCTGCAGACCGCCACCATGGTGATCACCCGCAACAATCCCCTGCCTGTTTACATCGCCTCCAACCAAGAGCTCTGCACTTTTGACGATGAGTGTAACCCCATCGGCATTTATCGCGACACTCGCCCGCTGATCACCGAGCTGACCCTCGAGCCGGGACTCACCGTGGTGCTATTCACCGACGGCCTGGTGCACGCCGGATCGCGCAGCGGCGATAGCCTGGACATCAAGACCATCTTGGAAGCCTACCTGGAAGAAGCCGAGCAACCTAACCCCCAGTTGCTCGCCGACCAGTTCCTCTCCGCTGCCATGCAGCTTGATCGCGGCCGCCCTGTCGACGATATTTCAGTCGTCGTCATCCAGGTGGGCAGTGAGGCTTCTGACCCGGTGCGCCGCATGAGTGTTCAGCTGCCCTTGAGCTGAGCTTCTTGAAAGGGGGCCATCTATCCGAGTTACATTATCCATCTCTCCTACCCATTACCCGCTCACGTGCCATAATCCCAACTGCCGCCCCACCTGGCTTTCGTTGGGCACGCTGGGCCTCCCACGGCTCCTTTTCGTGCCCGGCGTCCTGCCTTACGCCATTAATTGCGCTGCGCTATCTTACTCCTCCGCTATGCAGGTGAGGGATACGATCGAAGCCGTTGGCCGCCTCTGGCCCACGCCCTCTTTCCCGCCGGCAGTGGATATGTCCACCGCCTGAGGAGCCCTGGGAATGCTTATCGGAGTGGTGGGTGCCTGTGGTGCTGGTAAATCCTCCCTGGTGGCGGGGCTCATCGAGCACGGCTACAAGGTGCGCCATATCGCCCAGGAGCATTCCTACGTTCCCGATATGTGGCAGCGCCTCACCAACCCCGATGTCCTCATCTTCCTGGAAGTCTCCTACCCCAACACCGTTGCCCGCCGCAGGCTGGATTGGACCTACGTGGAATATGCCGAGCAGCTCCGCCGCTTGCGCCACGCCCGCCAGCATGCTCACCTGGTCATCGATACCAACCCTCTCACTATCCAGCAGGTGTTGGATAAAGCATTAATATTTATTAAATCAGCTACCTAAGCACCCTTTACGAAATAGACATTCCTCTCTATCAGGGGTATAATCCAGCGTCAGCCAGTCGATTTTGGTATACCAGTCCCCTCGGCTGGCCTTTGTTTGTAAATTGGAGACGGAATCCTTCCCATGAATCGCAACTATCGCCTTTTGATACCGATCATTTTGCTTTTAATCTGTGCCATTTTTATCGATCTTCCCAACTCCCCTGGCATCCACGCCCTCGGCATCAACCGTGACTTCACCACCCGCCTGGGGCTCGACCTGGTCGGCGGCGTGCAGGCCCTGCTCGAAGCCGATGTGCCCCCCGGGCAGACGGTGAGCTCCACCGACATGGCCGCGGCCATGAACATCGTCAACAGCCGTGTCAATGGCCTGGGTGTGTCCGAGGCTGTGGTCCAGCGCGCCGGAACGAACCGCATCGTGGTGGAGCTCCCCGGCGAGACTGACCCCACCAAAGCCCTGGATGTCATCAAGGAGACAGGCTTGCTTGAATTCATCGACATGTCCTCCCTCTCGCCCCAGCAGGCTGCTGCCCTGGTGAATACCAGGATCAACACCGATTGGACCACCTCGGGTAGCACCCAGCCCTCTTCGAACACTTCACCCACCCAAACCGCTGATACCTCCCCCACCATTGCGCCCAGCCCCACGCTGAGCGCTACGGGGACGGTTTCGCCATCTGTAACCGCCACGCCCACTCTCACACCCACCCTGCCCGTATCTTCCGGTCCCACCTTCCACACCATCATGACCGGTGCGGACCTGAAGAGCGTGCAGGTCACCACCAACCAGGCCGGCAAGATCGTGGTGGCATTCACTCTGAACTCTGAAGGCACCCAGATCTTCAAGGATTTCACCTCCACTCATGTGGGGCAGATCCTGGGCATCGCCCTGGATAAAGAGGTCATCTCGATACCCAGCATCAGCCAGGCCATCACCTCGGGCAGCGGGGTCATCGAGGGCAACTTCACCCAAGCTGAAGCCAACACCTTGGCCGTCCAGTTGCGCTCCGGATCGCTGCCCATTCCTCTCAAAGTCGTCTCCAGCGAGACAGTCGGCCCCACCTTGGGGCAGGATTCGCTGCGCAAGAGCGAGGTCGCCGGGGCCATCGGCCTGGCTGTGGTGATCCTGTTCATGGCCCTCTATTATCGCCTGCCAGGCGTCGTGGCCGACCTTGCCCTGCTGTGCTATGCCTTGTTCTCCTATGCGCTCTTCCGTTTCATCCCGGTCACCCTCACCCTGCCCGGCATTGCCGGCTTTGTGCTGAGCGTGGGCGTGGCGGTGGATGCCAATGTGCTGATTTTCGAGCGCATCAAGGAGGAGCTGCGCGATGGGCGCCCCTTGAGGCATGCCATCGACCTCGGCTGGAAGCAGGCCTGGCCCTCCATCCGTGACTCGAACTTCTCCACCCTCATCACCTGCGCCATCCTGTTCTGGTTCGGCAATACCTACGGCGCCAGCATCGTGAAGGGTTTCTCGCTCACCCTGGCTATCGGTGTGATCGTGAGCATGTTCACCGCCATCGTGGTCACCCACACTTACCTGCACCTGGTCTTGGATAACATTAACTTCACCCAGCACGTGCGCTGGTTCGGTATTTAGGAGCACCCATGATCGATATTGTAAAGCGACGCTATATCTTCTTCGGCTTGTCTTTGTTGGTCATCATCCCCGGGCTGATCGCTCTGCTGGTCTGGGGCTTGCCCCTGTCCATCGATTTCAAAGGCGGCAGCCTGCTGGACATCACCTTCACCTCGGGCACGCTCCCCCAGCCCGCGCAGGTCACTACCCTGTATGCCTCCAACGGTTTCCCTGATTCCATCGTACAAACAGCCGGTCAGGATGGGCTGATTATTCGTTCGCTGGCCATGAGTGATGCCCAGCGCGACCAGATGATCTCGTTGATGCAGACCACCTTTGATGCCACCATCACCATGAACCGCTTCGAATCGGTCGGTCCCTCGGTGGGCCAGGAGGTGGCCAGGGCTGCCGGGTACGCGGTGGGGGCCGCTGCCCTGGGCATCCTGCTGTATATCACCATCGCCTTCCACGGCATCGCCCATGCCTGGCGCTTCGGCATCGCTGCCATCATTGCCATGCTGCACGATGTGGCCGTGGTGGTGGGCATAGAAGCCTTCCTTGCTCACTTCCTGGGCTGGGAAGTCGATTCGCTGTTCCTCACCGCTCTGCTCACCGTCATCGGCTTCTCGGTGCACGATACCATCGTGGTCTTCGACCGTATCCGCGAGAACCTCAACATCTACCGGCGCCTGCCCTACGAGCAGGTGGTGAACCACTCCATCGTGCAAACCATTGTGCGTTCCATCAACACCCAGCTCACCGTGATGCTCACCCTGCTCACCCTGGCGCTGTTCGGCGGGCTCACGATCCGCCATTTTGTGGTCATCCTGCTCGTGGGTGTGTTCAGCGGCACCTATTCGTCCATCTTCAACGCCTCCCCCATCCTGGTGGTGTGGGAGAAACGCGAGTGGCGCACCTGGTTCCGCCGCGCCCCCAAGCCAGCATGATCTTTTTTCATTCATATGATCTTTTTTCATTGTAGAGACGCCCCATCAGGGCGTCTTATTTATTCTCATCCCCCCTCCACCTAGGGGCGACCCACCAGGCTTACCTCTTCCTGCTTCTACCCTATCTTCATGCCTGTCCATGATCTCGTCTATCCAATTCCGGGTCGCCCCTGCTAAGCACCGCTCGTGGCTGGGATCATCGCAATATCGGCGACTGGTTGCCAGGCTGGGCTGGCTAAAGCCGATACAGCGAGGTGAGCTACAGCAGAACGAAATCCTATCCCGCCGCATGAGAGGGTAGTAGGTAGTTAAAATAAGGATGCACAGAGTGTATCTAGCGAGTGTTGTCGTCGCTTTCCTTCCACCAATAATAAGTGTATTATAAGAGTATCCAACCTGCTTACTAAGGATAGGGATAAGCCATCGGGGTCGGTGGAATTATCGTAGGATATACTAATATCGATGGGACTGCTGTGGATGATTGTGTTTCGATAATAGGTGGATGGGGTTTTGCGGGTCCGCGCCATGCGATGATTTCATCTCCTGGCTGAAAAGGGATCTCAGCCAGGATATAGTCCGGTAATTCTCTCAGCAAGGGAGTGTATGAACGAAGTGGCCCAACGCTAAATTGCTCGTATGTACCATCCGAATGCTTCACTAATATTGTAAATTTCTCACGATCGGCGAGGCTGGGGGAGAGATCGGTATACTTAGAAATAGGGATTTCAGTTGGGGTTGGATAAACAGTCTTTAAATATTCGACTTGCTGAGCTGCATCTGGAGTGGATGTGGCGTCATTATAAATTTGAGAATTAGATGGTGGGTCAACTGGCAGTACAGGTGGATTAAGACCACCCTGACCTTTTGCAACAATGGTTTTTATACTGATGATGGTTATACTCAATAACAAAATAATGGCAAGGGCTAATAGGGTTTTCCTTTTCCGGGTAAATATGGTAAACATCTCAGCCTCGATGCCTGTCCCTTACACAACTCCAACACAAGCGACTAACAAAATCCTGCCTTATCAGCATGAATGATTTTTTTGCTTAACCTGAACAGATGAGGCTACAGCCTCTAATTTATCATCATACTCAGAAAACACGAAATGTCAAATATATTCTTATGGGATAAGCCCTTTTGACTAATAAGGATAAAGATTGGACGCATCCTACTCATATAGAGCGTCACCAACATTACCTAGGAGGATTATCCCAGTGGAGCAGCAGGTTTTTCAAAGAGGAGTAACTTTTCGCTGATCATCCCTTCAGCAGCACTGCCAGCTGGTCGGAGAAATATATGAAAGCCACCGCCCCCAACACCAAAAACGGCCCGTAGGGCACCGCCATGAACGCCTCATACCTCCGCCTCACCAGCTTCACCACGATGACCACCAGCGACACGGCACCGCCGATCAGCACCGCCAGCACCAGCCCCGCCAGGATCATCTGCCAGCCCAGCATCAGGCCCAGCACCCCGCTCAAGTTCACATCGCCAAAGCCCAGAGCCACGTCGCTCACCGGCATCCCCCGCCGGCGGTTCACCATCTTGATGATCAGCACCCCCAGCATGTATAGCAGCCACATGATCCCGAAACCCAGCGCCCCGCCGATCAGCGCACTCACCCATCCCACGCGCAGGATGCCCACCGCCAGCCCCAGCGCCGCCCCGAAGATGCTCACCGGATGCATGATCAGCCGGTATTCCAGGTCGATCACCACCACCACCCCGAAATATGCCAGCACCACCATACCCAGCGCGTAGCCTATCTTGTGGGGCGGGTAGACGCTCATCAGCATTGAGGCTGCCACGAAGAATGCTTCCACCAGCCACACCCGCAGGCTCCTGCGGTAATGGCATTCATGGCACTTGCGCGGCCACAGCAGATAATTCAGCCAGCCTTGGTTGGCATCACACTGGATACAAAAAGGGCGACTCAGTCGGCGGCGCAGCGGCAACACGTCTGCCAGGTAATTCACCGCTATTCCGCACACCCAGCCGGGTATGATCGCCAGGATGTATGTTATCATAGAGAAAATTATAGCAACAAAACTCGGTTCCTACACCGAAACCGGTGATTAATTTCAAAATTGTGAGGGTAATGCCTCAGCCAAGGAGAATACCATGGATAAGCTGATCATCCAGGGGGGGCAACCGATAACAGGCGAAGTGACACCTTCAGGAAATAAAAACGCCGCCCTGCCCTTGTTGGCAGCCTGCTTGCTCACCGACGAGCCCGTGATCCTTCACAACGTCCCCGATATTCGTGATGTCCAAGACATGATCGCCCTGCTGAAAAGCCTGGGTATAGAAGCCATGAAAATAGGCAACCACACCTGGCACATCCATGCTGCCAGCCTCTGCCCGGCCGAGTTGGACCCCGATCTGTGCCGGCGCATCCGTGCCTCCATCCTGCTGGCCGGCCCGTTGGTTGCCCGCACGGGTGACCTGCGCCTGCCTCCACCCGGCGGCGATGTCATCGGTCGGCGGCGGGTAGACACCCACATCCTGGCCATCCGCGCCCTGGGCGCCCATGCCGAGTATGATCGAGAGAATCACCTGTTCGTGTTCTCTGCCACCAGGCTCATTGGTGCAGATATTTTATTAGATGAAGCCTCCGTCACCGCCACCGAGAATGCCATCATGGCAGCCGTGACCGCCGAAGGCACCACCATCCTGCGCAATGCCACATCCGAGCCGCACGTCCAGGAGCTGTGCCATTTCCTGAACACCCTGGGTGCCCATATCGAGAACATCAGCTCCAACACCCTGCACATCCAGGGCGTGGAAAAGTTGCATGGCGGCGAGTTCACCATTGGCCCCGACTATCTCGAAGTGGTCAGTTTTATCGGTGCGGCGGCTCTCACCGGCGGCAACATCACCATCCACAACGCCGGCTCTCATTACCTCGACATGATCCGCCTGGTGTTCGGTCGCCTTGGCGTAGATTGGCAGGAAAACGGCAACGAGATCCTGGTGCAGCCTCCCCAGCGGCTGGTGGTGGAGCCCGATCTCGGCGATGCCATCCCGGTGATCAACGTGATGCCCTGGCCGTCCTTCCCCACCGACCTGATGAGTATTGCCATCGTGGTGGGCACGCAATCCAAGGGCAGTGTGCTGTTTCACGACTGGATGTACCCCAGCCGCATGTTCTTTACCGATAAGCTGGTGGGCATGGGCGCCCAGATCGTGCTGTGCGACCCGCACCGCTGCATCGTGCAAGGCCCCACCCAGCTGTATGGCGAGGTGCTCGAAAGCCCCGATATACGCGCCGGCATGGCCCTCGTGCTGGCGGCGCTCACCGCCAAAGGCCAATCGGTCATCCGCAATGTCGGCCAGATCGACCGTGGCTACGAGCGTATAGACGAAAAACTGCGCCTTTTGGGGGCGCAGATTGAAAGGGTTACGGAATTGTGATTTAGTTCTTGGAGACTTGGTTGGTAACTTCCAGGAATTGGGTGACGATAGTGCGCAGGATCGGCTCGGGGAGGGCACCAACCTGGCGGTGCACGATCTTGCCACCTGCCACAAACAGCATGGTGGGGATGCCCTGAATGCCATATTTCATCGCCCACTCAGGGTTTTCATCCGTATTGACTTTGGCGACGAGCACTTTACCGGCGTTCTCCTTGGCAATCTTCTCCAAAACCGGCGCGACCATTTTGCAGGGTCCGCACCACGGCGCCCAAAAATCCACGATAACCGGGACGCTCGATTGTAAAACTGTTTTTTCAAAAGCCGAATCAGTGACATGAACAGGTTCGTTGATCATTATTCTTTCTCCAGGTGAATATAACTCTTAGATGCATCTACTTGCCATTCGTTGCAAAAATCACATTATTTCTTCCGATTCCCCGGGCTGCAGGATACGGTAGTTCGAGTGGATGTTGGCGGAACAGCGCAGCATGGCGCTCACCGAGCAATATTTGTCCTCCGAAAGCTGGATGGCGCGCTCAACAGCTCTCTGGTCAATGTCATCCGCCCAGATGAGGTAAGTAATTTCGATTTCAGTATAGATCATGGGATACTCAGGCGCCTGCTTGCCCTGCACCTTCACTTTTAAGGCTTCAAAAGGCTGCCTCATCTTGCGTAAAATATCCACGATATCCACCCCGGTACAGCCTGCCAGGCCCATTAAAACCATCTCCACAGGTGAAATGCCCGGCCGCCCCTCCAACTTGCCCATCTGCACGCTTCCGCCGGCAGCATTACGCCCGGTGAACCCGGTCTCACCTTGCCAGTCGACCTCGATTTTTCGCCAATTATTCGTCATTTATGTCACCTCTAATGAATTTCATCCAAGTATAGCATGAGCGTAATCAATTGTCAGGTATAATCTCGCCAGGATGTTCACCGCTTCAAACCAGCAGGTTTCCAATTACACCATCGCCACCCCCGTTTACGAAGGGCCGCTCGATTTACTGCTCCAGCTCATCGAGCGCGCCGAGCTGGATATTACCAGGTTATCCCTGGCTCTGGTCACCGACCAGTATCTGGAGCACATCCGCCAGCTCACCAACCTGGCTGCTGACGAGGTATCCGCCTTCCTGGTCATCGCCACTCGCCTGTTGCAGATCAAGTCCGAAGCCCTGCTGCCCCGCCCCCCGCAGCGAGAACCAGGTGAGGAAGACCCCGGGGAGGCCCTCGCCAGGCAGCTCATCATCTATAAGCGCTACCGTGAGACTGCCAGCATCCTCAGCCAGCGTGAGGCTGATGGGTTGCGCACCTACCTCCGCGTGGCGCCTCCGCCAAAATTGGAAGCCAACCTGGATCTCACCGGCATTACCATCGACAACCTTGCTGCTGCTGCGCAAGAAATTTTCATCAACCTGTACATGGCCGATGACTTGAAAGCTGTAGTGCCGCCATCGCGTGTCACCATCCGCGAGAAAATCAACCTGATCACCGATTCCCTGCGCCACCGCCGGTCGATTTCCTTCCGTACCCTGCTGAAGCACGATCATTCACGCCTTGAGATCGTGGTCACATTTTTAGCCATGCTCGAGCTGATCAAGCGCCATCTGGTGCGCGTCTCGCAGGAGGGCCTGTTCGGTGACATCTCTCTCGAAGTATCCGAGCCCTGGGATAATCTGGCCGAGATTGAGACCGAGTTTGGGGAGTGATTGTGATTTCAGAAGGGTAAAAAAAATGGGAATCAAGGACGATTATGATACATTCTCGTGAAGAGGTAAGAGCACGAGCTATCCGTGAATTTGCCCAAACGTAATCCCCAATGGCCATATGACATGGATGGTCATTCTGCATACCACCGGGATAAAGATGTCGAACGCGCCCTGGCCCACGATGAGAATCGTTGATGGGATGCAGGGCTCAGTTATCCAAGCTCTTATTCGGCGAAATTGTTAATTGGTTACTTCCTCAATATGTATGGTTAATGTCACCGGGCAATGGTCTGAGCCCAATACATCGGGATGGATCACCACATCGCCTACATAAGGTACCAGATCATCCGAGATCATGAAATAATCCAGGCGCCAGCCAACATTGTTCTTACGGGCATTCATCAGGTAAGTCCACCAGGTATATTCCACCTTGTCAGGGTAGAGTTGCCGGTAAATGTCCACCAGGCCGTGATTCATGTAGGTATCTATCCAGGCTCGCTCCTCCGGCAGGAACCCTGAGGTGTTCTTATTTTCCTTTGGGTGGCGCAGGTCAATCTCGTTATGAGCGGTATTGAAATCACCACACACCACCACCTTCTCTCCCCGCTGCTGAAATTCATCCAGGATATCCAGCAAGTGAGAGTAAAACTCCAGCTTGTATGCCACCCGGTCTTGACTACGCTGTCCGCTGGGAAAATACACATTGAACAGGGTGAAGCTCGGAAAGCACATGCGGATCACGCGCCCTTCCACATCGAACTTGTCCAAGGCGATGCCGTAATCCACCGCCAGAGGAGATACCCTGGTGAATGTCGCCACCCCGCTGTACCCAGGCCTTTCAGCCGGGTTCCAGTAGACATCGTGCTGGCTGAACAGGTTGTAAATATCCTCGGGGATCTGCTCCGGCTTCACCTTGATCTCCTGCAGGCATAATATGTCCGGGTTCTGCTGCCTCACCCACTCCCATATACCTTTACTCAGTGCGGCTCTCAGCCCATTCACGTTCCAGGTGGTAATTTTCAATGCAATTCCTCCGCTAAGTTTCTCGATCTGGTATTGATTGGTGTAAAGATCTCTAATACTAATTTTGATGCTTCCACTATCCTTGGTTCATGCTTGAATTTTACCCTGTTATGCTGAAAGGACATTCTCGGTTGGTTAATTCGTGTTAAAATCATCCATCGCAGCAATGAAGCGGGTTTTTATTCGATTAATTCTTGAAAGGTAAGTTCTCACCATGAAGCAAATCATCCCAGCCGTGAAAGGCACCCGCGACTACTACCCCGAAGATATGGCCTTCCGCAACTGGCTGTACCAGGCAATTCGCCAGGTATCCACTTCGTTCGGCTACCAGGAATGGGAAGCCCCCATGCTTGAGACCATCGACTTATATGCTGCTAAGTCGGGCGATGAGCTGGTGAACCAGCAATCTTTCGTCTTCCCCGACCGGGGTGGAGAGATGCTCACCCTGCGTCCCGAGCTGACACCTAGCCTGGCGCGCATGGTTGCCCAGCGGCAGAACCAGCTGGTATTCCCCCTGCGCTGGTGGTCATGGGGTCCGTTCTGGCGCTACGAGCGCCCCCAGCGCGGCAGGACGCGAGAGTTCTTCCAGTGGAATATCGACCTGATCGGTGTGGATACACCCGAGGCAGATGCTGAGCTGATTGCCATTGCCGCCAGCTTCCTGGGTAAGGTTGGGTTATCATCCGATAAGGCTGTGATCCTGGTGAACGACCGCCAGCTGGTCAATTCCGAACTCGCCGAATTGGAAGTACCAGGCGAGAGACGCCCTGATATCCTGAGCCTGATCGACCGTAGGGAGAAGATGGCGCCAGCACAGTGGGATGCCAATGCCCTGAATTTGGGAATGAATACCGCCCAGTTGGAAGGGATGAAAGCTTTCCTCAGTAATCAGAACCTGTGGCAGAAATCTGCGACCCTGGTGCGGGTATTTTTAGCCCTGGAAGCGCTGGGGTTGCAGGATTACGTGCGCTTCGATGCAAAAATCATCCGCGGTCTGCTGTACTACACCAGCACGGTGTTCGAAGCTTTTGCGCTGAACAGCCAGGTCAAACGAGCCCTGCTGGGTGGTGGTCGCTACGATAATTTGATGGCGCAGGTGGGTGGCGACCCGTTACCGGCAGTGGGTTTCGCCATGGGTGATCTGACCCTGGGTTTATCCCTCGAATTGCTGGGCCTGGTACCCAAGGAGATCAGAAATGCGCCTGCCGATGTGCTGGTGAGCGTGTTCGATGAGCGGGTCCAGTCTCTTTCCATGTCATTCGCTGCTAAATTACGCCGGGCAGGCCTGAACGTGATCTGCAGCCCTGAAGTGACCCGGCTGCCCAGGCAATTCAAATATGCCGACCGGATCGGCGTGCCCCTGGTGGTGGTGATCGGTCCAGATGAGGCTGCGAACGGACAGGTGACCATCAAGAACCTGCGTGACGGCTCGCAGCAAACCATATTACAAACAATAGCGATACCGGCCATCAAGAAGTTGCTTGATAGCCACCGCCCGATGTGATAAAATCAGCCCGCTTGCAGGAACGAACGGATATTTTAACATGGTGGGCGTAGCTCAATTGGCAGAGCACTTGACTGTGGATCAAGTGGTTGAGGGTTCGAGCCCCTTCGCCCACCCCAGAATCGGATAATGGCATGTAGTTGAGGGCACCCGCAGGGGGTGTGAGATTAGAGCCCCTTCGCCCACCCCAGAATCGGATAATGGCATGTAGTTGAGGGCACCCGC
>CAYLPS010000019.1:34123-51477 GCA_964385625.1 uncultured Anaerolineaceae bacterium
AGGGGGTGTGAGATTAGAGCCCCTTCGCCCACCCCACCAAGCATGAGATCCAATCCCCGAAAAACGACAACCAGCCTCCTGTCACGATCACCGCAGGCTTCCCGTGAGAGAGCATGATCGTTGCGGCGGTATGCCGGCAATCCCGGAAACGGATAACCGGCATTCAGCGACTCACTTGCGGCGTAAAACGGGCAAATATGTCCAGTCACCGGTTTTCACGGTAAGGATGCTGCCCACATCATTACCGATGACCCGGCCGTCCAGGTGGCGTAAGCGCAGGAACACCGGTCCGTCACGGTCGGAAGTCCAGGCCAGCACCGTATTACTCCCAAAATTCTCCGGCGCCACTTCGGCCAGCAGGGTAATGCCATCCTCAGCATACAGGCTGATCGCTGTGGCCGATGGCTGGCTTCGAGCAGCGGCAAGGACGAGGTAATGCTGTTCGTTGGCAACCTGTAGCTCAACCCAATCCTCGTCGTTCTTAAAATTAGGCGCCAGGGGGTTACAGAAATTATGAACCTGTGCAGCGCCATTCACAAAAATTATGCTCGCCTCGGCAGGCCCATTGTCATTCCCCGAGATATCGTAGCTATCGAGAGCATTGCATAGCATGTTGGCATCCGGAACAGCGGTAACCGCTTCGGCTTCAGCCGGGTAATATTCAACATTTCCGGAGAAATCCACTCCTTGCATGCGGTACGAATAAGTATTACCTGGATCACCGATGATCCAATATTGGGCCGTATTCCCACCAACAGGTGGCAGGGTGATCCAATTTTGATCGGGCATCTGTTCTTGTATGTGGACAAAATTGACACCCGATAAATTATCAGTAGCGATCCAATGGAGTAGAAAGGCATTGCTGGGTTGGCCCGCATCCAGGGGATCCATGGCGGTTACAGGCGGTGATTTATCAATCCCCAGGTTCCAGGCTACCTCACCCGCCCAATTTCCCGCCTTATCGTATACATGGATGAAAACCGCCCCATCCCTTCCTTCCGGTTGGCCGGAGGGGTCGAAAGTGACGCTCCAACCATCCGAGCCATCCCAATCAGTCCCCAGCTTCACCCAGCCTCCCACCAGCCAGTTGGTTGGGTGCCAGTAGAATTCAACCCGTTCAACGCCATTGGTCATTTCATTAACCTGAGCAGTAAAATTCATGTATGTGTCTGGAAGGTAAGTATTTGATATCGGCCAGGTAAGCTGGGCAACCGGATTTGTATGGTCTTCATACAAGCGCAGGGTATAAAAATAATTGTCTCCCCCCACCAGGGGATGTTTCCATGCTTTCAATTTGAGGTAGTACCACCCGGTATCAGGTAAAGTATAACTGAGCAATGGGTCTCGCCTCTCCGCATAAATTTCATCGTCATTTTCAGCCAGGACAGTTACCCCATCTGAATCCAACAAGTACAGGTATGCATCGAGCAATGAATTATTATTCACCATCGCATCAATATCAGCAACGATGTGATCACCAGTATTTCCGTAAAACTTATAATAATCATAATCACCATTCGGGCAAATTGCTCCGGGCACGCTGATGTCGGGATCATAGGTCAGGATGGATGCCTGGGCAGGCGTGTCGTCGTGTCGGTCATCACTGCAGGCAGGTGGCGGCGTGGCGGTGATACTGAAATCATCGATGCCCCATCCAGCGTAGTTATTGGCAGACGCGTCGAGGGTCGAAAACTGGAAGCGGATGCGCACCAGATGCCCAACATAAGCAGACAGGTTGATCGCTTTGTTGCGCATCCAGCTGGAAGTTTCCGTAAGCTGTGGATCATCAGCGAGCTGGACCAGATTTGTGAATGGCCCATCGTCCACCGAAATTTGCACCCAGCGTTGGTCCCAGTTCGTTCCGGTGGTCTCGGTTTGGTAGCGATAATAAAAACGCAGATAATATCCCACGCTGGTGATGGATATGGGTGGCGAGGTCAAAGAACCTGAATTAGGCTGGTCTGAATAATAATCACCAAACTGGTTTTGGTACCACCAGCTGGAAGTGCCGCTGTGCGCCATGCTGGCATTCTCAACGTATCTCCAAAAATCGATGCCCAACCACTTAGCTTGAGAATTTTCCATGGTGTCACTGTATGGTAGGGTTTCCTCGGGTGGAACAACTACCGGAGCTGCAATGGTGAATGTTGAACTCCCACTCCATGGGCTCATTCCAGCCAAATTTCTACCCCTCACCCGCCAGCTGTAAGAGCCTTCCACCAGTGAATCAACGTAGTACATAGGCTTGTCTTGCCATGGGAGGGTCTTATATAAATTTGAATCTAAAGTTATCTCCACCTGATATTCGGTTGCCCCGCCACCATCGAGCCAGGAAAATGGGATTACATCACCCTCGCGAAAAATGACAGATTGATCCGGATAGACAGGCACGGGTGTCAGAGGGATACTGCTGAGGGTGAATACCTTCATCGATGAAAGCGAATTGGCAGGCACCAGGTCATATTGCATATACGCAATGGTATCTGTGACCGTTTGTGAGTGGCCGCTGTAATTTTCTTCTGAATACAGTGTGGAAAACACGCCATTTCCTAACATGATTGACTCTGCATCATCATTGCCGAGTGGATCGAGCGAGTGCCCGGTCGGATAATTGCCGATGTTATATTTAACGCAGCCACCCTGAAAACCAGCATTTTCGAATAATGTCACCTGATTTTGACCAGGGATGCAGCTGGCTGGTGGGATTGGGCAGCTATAATTTTTTGTGAAGTGGCTCAATCCCACGCGTGGCGCTGGGTTTCCAGCCACATCATACAGCAACATGGCAACACTCACCGGACCATTCGGAATGGGCAGTTGTGGGTCGCATAAGTCCCAGGAAAATGAGAAATCTGGATTAAATTGAGGGCCAAGGTTATGCCAAGACCCATCGAAATATGCCACCAATTGGCCATAATCCAACCCCGAAAGGCTATCGACTGCCCATCCGTTCAGGTAAATTGTGGAAGTCTCCACAATTTCACCTGTCGTAATACCGTTCAGCTCACCGGTCGGAGGTGTGGAATCCCCTAAATAATAGTTTTGAGATTGATAAGTGGACCTGAATACATCACAAATATCATCAGGGCGACAATATCCATCATCCAAGGGGTGTGCCCGAGGCCTGCCACCATTAATATCCACATCATCGAAGGTCACGTCCAGTGCCGTATTCCAATAAGGATTATCTTCCGGCCAAGTCGGTTGGTGCTCAATGTGAAAATGCAAGTGTGTTCCCGTGCTAATCCCTGTATTATCGGCTATAGCGATAAATTGGCCCCTGGCAACCGGCGCGCCAACGGACTTTAACGCCGGCGGGATACTGTCCTTCGAAAGGTGCATGTATAGCTGGAAGATGGATGGGTCGTCGATATTACGCAGCACGATGAAATTGACCGCGTCATGGTCGCAATCAGTAACCGAATCTTCCCATCCCCACACCGTTCCAGCTCGTGAAGCATAGATGCTAAAATTATAACCAGCTGTCCCTCCCGCAGACCCTGCCTTGTCTCCCGGGCAAATCGTATCACCCGGGAAATAAAAATCAAATGCATAATGGGCAGTAGAAAAATCAGCGTCATGACCTACGCTGCGCGATAGATATCCGGTTTCACCCCCATGCCAGGGTAGAAAATAACCGCTCTGAGTCGGGAAAATTTCAACCGTCCCCTGATTCATGGTCAACCACATGTCTTTTGATCCTTGCGACAACAAATCATCAGGGAGCATGGGAATCACATTTTTCCATGATTCGCTTGATGACAGGTAAACCTGCCACTCACCGTCCACAAAATGGGTAAGGGTGAGGCCGGGCTCGGTGGGGATGGTGGCGTCAATTTCTGAGTCATAATAGGTGATCCAGGCTGTGCCCCAGCGTCGGTCATTGGAGACTTTAATGTCACTCACCTGCAGCAGGTCAACCAACCCGCCCTGTTCATAACTCTTGCTCGAATAAATTTCATTAAAGATCGCCTCTTTGATTTGATCTTCGATGGATTGTTCATCATGCGTGGAGACGGCCGTCTCTGCATACAGGGGCGATGATGATACTTTGGGAATGGAAAACAAAAAAAAGCTGATGAAAACTGCGAAAATACCCAATACCAAATTCTTCCACTTCATTGCTCATTCTCCTCGGCAATATTCCATCGCCTTACTCGTAAACGATAAAGAATTCGGATGATTTCACAAGCTGGTAAAAAATTCGGGCCACCAACCATCTCGTGATATCAACACGTTGCAAGTTTTCAACCAGATCTATCCATTATCCTTATAGGTATCCCATAAAATACCAGGTGACTGTGCGGCTTGTAAAGCCATCGCGCGATGTTAATCCTCGTTTACGAAATTAATATATAAACTAATCGATAGTCTTAAATGATCAGATAACCACTCCATCCTCCTACTCAGGCATGCGATGTAACAAGACCAGGTTGGTGGGACTGATCGTGGCGACTGGAAATCCGCATGTCACAGCTACCTGCTGCCCAGGTTTGACAAACTCTGAATTCTTCAGCACGGCATCAACATCAGCGAGCATCCCCTCAAATGAATTGGATTGGGGCACTAAAAAAGGTGTCACCCCCCAATACATTTCAAGGCAGTTGAAGGTGTTCTCACTTGGTGTAAAGGCCAGGATGGGTACTGAAGGGCGAGTTTTGGATACAAAAAGGGCAGTTTTTCCGCTCATGGTAAACACGGCAATGGCGGCAACATTTCTGTCCTGGGCCAGCTCTCTTACCGCCAAAGACATGAAAATCGCGTCATCCCGCGAATCCGAGGCTGCCGGTCCATGCCAGTGACCCCATTCTTCGACACGCGCTTCTGCCTGGCAGATGATCTTACCCATCATTTCCACAGATTGGACCGGATAGTCACCCACTGCGGTCTCTCCTGACAGCATGACTGCATCGGTGCCATCAAAAATGGCATTCGCCACGTCAGAAGCTTCTGCCCTAGTGGGTCGCGGGTTGTGAATCATCGACTCAAGCATCTGGGTGGCAGTGATCACTACTTTACTATTCCTGTTCGCACACTCGATTATCATCTTCTGTGCAATGGGGACTTTCTCAGGAGCCATTTCCACGCCCAGATCCCCGCGTGCCACCATGACACCATCGGCAACCTGCACAATTTGCTCCAGATGCTCCAGGGCTTCCGGTCGCTCCAATTTAGCGATGATGGGGTGGTGTTTTTCATCGGCAATGATCCGTGTAATATGTTCTCGCAACTGGCGAACATCCTGTTCTGAACGCACAAACGACAGGGCTATGGCGTCAACTCCAAGATGCAATCCAAATTCCAGGTCAACCAGGTCTTTGTCGGTCAATGCCGAAATATCCAAGTGTGCTTCGGGGAGGCTGATGCCCTTATGAGATTTCAATACTCCTCCAACAACGACGTGCCCGATCACCTTGTTGTTTTCTATCCCATCCACCAGCAGCTCAATATCACCATCATCCAGGAGGATGCGCTCACCGGCAAGAACGCTATAAGGCAAGCCAGGAAATTCGACCGGTATTTCTCCAATTTGGGGTGTATTCTTCTCAGTGGTCAGCCTCACTTGCTGGTCTTGAACGAGGCGCAATTCATCACCGGGTAGGATACCGATGCGAATTTTGGGTCCCTGAAGATCCAAAAGGATGGAAAGGGGGGTTTGCAATACTTTGGCAGCGTTGCGCAGGCGATGGTACACCTGGCGATGATTTTCATGAGTGCCGTGAGATAGATTAAGCCTGGCTACATTCACCCCACTGGTGATTAACCTGTGGATCATCTCCTCACTTTCGCAAGCTGGGCCAATCGTAGCAACAATTTTCGTTCGCCGGTCCATGATGCACCCTCCAACCCAATTATACCTTTCCAATTTTAATTAAAAAAATTCAGCCGGTTAACAATCTCCAGATGGCTGAATTTTCTTCGTAATGCAATAGCTAATCTATTTACATATATCTAAGCTCGACAGCTTCCTTTTTCATATCTTCTCTGAAATCCGGGTGGGCGATACCAATGAGTGCCTGGGCGCGTTGGCGAATGCTTTTACCATACAGGTCGGCAACGCCATATTCCGTGACGATATAACGCACATGATTGCGACTGGTCACCACTCCTGCGCCGCGCTTGAGCATGGTCACGATACGCGAAATTACTGTACCATCACGCAATGTGGTCGTGCTGGGTAATGCGATAATCGGCACCCCACCTTTTGATCGTGATGCGCCATAGATAAAATCGAGCTGTCCACCCACTCCGCTGTAAAGTTTCGGCCCGATACTATCCGCACATACCTGCCCGGTGAGATCTACTTCAATTGCAGAATTAATTGCCACCATACGGTCATTCTGAGCGATCACAAACGGATCGTTAATGTATTCGGTGGGGTGCAGCTCAATCAAAGGGTTATCATCCACCCAGGCATACAAGCGCCGCGATCCAATAATAAATCCTGCCGTTATCTTCCCTTGATGGAATGTTTTTCGTGCATTGGTTAGCACGCCAGCATCCACTAGGTCGATCACACCATCCGAGAATAACTCGCTGTGTACGCCCAGGTCTTTTTTATTGTAAAGGTATTTCAACACTGCATCTGGAATGGCGCCAATACCCATCTGCATGGTGGCACCATCTGGGATCAATTCTGCGATGTAACCGGCAATCTTCTCGGTGATCTCATCCGCACCTTCTCCCCCCATCAACATCTCTGCCAGCTGGTAGTTTACCGGAACGATGTAATTAATCCGGCTTAAGTGAATGAACGAATCTCCCAGGGTACGTGGCATTTGCTGGTTAACTTCTGCAATAATGATCCTGGCAGATTCGGCGACAGATTTGGTCAGGCCATTTTCTATGCCAAAGCTTAAGAAGCCATGCTCGTCCGGGGGTGATAGATGCACCAAGGCTACATCGACAGGTAAGTGCTTATTCTTGAATAACAGGGGAAATTCCGACAGTAAAACCGGAGTGAAATCCGCACGGCCTTCTTGGACAGCTTTACGGATATTAGGGCTGATGAACATCGTGTTGACCCGCAGATGCCCTTCCATCTCAGGGCTGACATAATCCGCAGGCCCCACGGACAGCGCCTGGCAAATTTCAACATCCTTTAAATTAGGTGCATGCTTGACCAACGCGGCCAATACAGTTTGTGGTGTCGAACAGTTGCCAGTTAAAAACACCCGTTGGCCCGATTGGATCTTTTTAACCGCTTCTTCGGCAGTGACAATGCGCGATTGATACAGCTTGTTCAGATCCATGTCTCACTCCCCTTCCTCTACGCTGGCTTTACTCGAGGATAATTTCTTGAGCTCACCCTTGATGATCACCGCTCCCATTTCAATGGCCGGATTCTCATCAATCGCATCAGCAGATCCTTTTTTAGCAATCTCTCTGATATATGGGAAGGCAGCATTCAAGAACGCATAGGTTGAAGTACGGGCGACTGCACTGCCCATATTGGGTACGCAATAATGGATGACACCTTCTTCAACGTAGGTTGGGTGCTCATGGGTCGTCGGTCGTGATGTCTCGAGGCAACCACCTTCATCAATGCTGATATCCATGATCAATGAGCGAGGCTTCATCCCCTTCAGCATTTCACGAGTAATGATGATGGGTGGGCGCTCACCGGGGATCAAGATGCAGGTTGCCACGAGGTCGGCATATGCAGTGGCCCGGAAAATATTATTTGGATTAGATACCATTGTGGCTACCCCAGGGAAGGTCTCGTGGATGACCTGCAACGCGTCAAGGTCGGTGTCCAACACGGTGAGATGAGCACCCACCCCATACAGCGACTGGATGGCGGCAGTTCCCGACACACCTGCGCCGATTACCACTGCTTCAGCGGGTGGAACCCCGCCCATGCCCCCTAACAGCACACCTTTCCCGCCGGCATCATTCTGCATCAGGTGAGCACCAATCTGCGCCACTAAACGTCCCCCTATCTGACTTAGCGGTTTCCGTACCGGTTGAGTCCCATCCGATAATTGGATTTGCTCATAAGCAATGGTAGTGATCTTCTTTTCCTGAATCAGGTCAATCTTTTCCTGGCGGGAAGAGAACAGGTGCAGCAGACCCATGAGAGTGATTTCAGGCCGCAGCCACTCGAGCTCTTCATAGGTTGGGCGTGCAACTTTGCAAAGCAGATCCGCTCGGCCAAAAACCTCATGAGGTGTATAGACGATGCGCGCCCCGGCTTGCTCATATTCCTGGTCACTGAATCCGGCGCCAACGCCAGCATTATGCTCCACATAACATTTATGCCCATCATCGCTAAGCATCTGCACTACGCTGGGGGTCAGCCCAACGCGAAATTCAAAGGTCCTTCTTTCTTTTGGAACGCATATATTCATATTGATCCTTCCTTTTCAGGCGATCTTGGAATCGCTCATGTCAGGTTTTATTCCACAAGATAGATCCCTACTTCATATTTAGCACTTCACGAATACGTGGGATTGCCCAATCAAGTATTTGGCGATTGATAATTAACGGGGGTGCAAAACGGATCACATTCTCATGTGTTTCCTTCGCCAAGATCCCAACTCTAACCAACGCTTCGCAAAACCTGCGCGCACCTCCTGCTGATGGGTGAAGTTCAACGCCGATCAATAATCCCTTCCCACGCACCTCCTTAACATGAGGGCTCGAAATTTCAATTAGCTGCTCCATGAAGTAATCCCCCATCACTGCCGAGTTGGTGATCATATTGTCCTCCACCAGCACGCGTAAGGCAGCTCGGGCCACTGCCATACCCAACGGATTCCCGCCAAATGTAGATCCGTGCTCACCGGGTGTGAATAAACCCAGTAAATCGGCATCTGCAACAATCGCAGATACCGGATAGAAACCCCCTGAAAGAGCTTTTCCGATGATCATGATGTCCGGGCGGACAGATTCGTGGTCGCAGGCAAATAGCTTGCCCGTACGACCTAACCCGGTCTGTATCTCATCAGCGATGAATAAAACCTTATTTTTTGTACAAATTTCACGAACTTTATTAAGGTATCCAGCTGGTGGAATATTCACACCGGCTTCCCCCTGGATGGGTTCCAGCATCACGGCGGCAGTATTCGTGGTAATGGCGTTGGCGATTGCCTGTGCGTCACCAAACGGAACGACCTTAAACCCGGGAGTAAAAGGGCCAAAATCATCCTTGTAAAGCGGCTCTGTTGAAAAAGATATGATGGATATCGTACGACCATGAAAATTATTCTCGCAGGTGATGACTTCAGCCTGGTGGCGGGTTATCCCCTTGACTTGATAAGCCCATTTACGCGCCAGTTTCAAGGCGGTCTCCACCGCCTCGGCACCTGAATTCATCGGTAAGGCCATCTCATAACCGGTTAATTCAGACAGCTCTTTGTAAAATAAGGGTAGCTGATCGTTGCGAAAAGCGCGGGAGGTAAGGGTGAGTTGCTCGACCTGTTTCAGCATGGCGCTCAGGATCTTGGGATGTACATGACCCTGATTCAACGCAGAGTAGGCACTTAGACAATCCAAATAGCGGTTCCCATCGATATCATATACCCACACCCCCTCCCCTCGGGATAGAATTACATCCAATGGATGATAATTATGAGCCCCATGGCTCTCCTCAAGTTCAATGTATTCTTGTGAATTCATATATCCTCAGGCCACCCCGAATATTCGTGCCAAGATAGCTTTTTGGGCATGCAGGCGGTTATGTGCTTGCTGGAAGAGCGCCGAATGTGATCCGTCCGCAACTTCATCGGTGATTTCCTGGCCACGGTGCGCGGGTAAACAATGCATCACGATAACTTCCGGGTCAGCTTCTGCCACCAACCCAGCACTGACCTGGTAAGGCTGAAAAACCTGCTCGCGTATCCTGGCTTCTTCTTCCTGCCCCATACTGGTCCAGGTGTCGGTGTAGATCACCTGGGCGTCCTTCACTGCTTGGTGCGGATCGCGTAGTACCATCACCCGACTGCCACTCTGCCGGGCCATTTTTTTACCTATCTCCAAAGCTTTTTCATCCAGCTCGTACCCTTCGGGGCTGGCGATGGTGAAATTCGCGCCCAAGAGACCACACACATGCAGCAAAGATACGGCAACATTATTGCCATCTCCAATAAAACTGACATTTATATCTTTTAATCTTCCAAATCTCTCCTGGATGGTGAGCGCATCTGCCATGCCCTGGCAGGGGTGGTTGTAATCACTTAAACCATTGATCACTGGGACCTTCGACCATTTGGCTAATTCCATCATGTGCTCATGCTCAAAGACCCTGGCCATAATGCCGTGCACATACCCATCCAATACCCGGGCTACATCAGCGATGGATTCACGCTTGCCCAGGCTGATTTCCGCCGGCGAAAGGTACAGGGCGTCACCTCCCAGGTGGCGCATTGCCATGTCGAACGATACCCGCGTGCGCAGGCTCGGTTTTTGAAAGATCATTGCCAATACCTTGCCTCTCAGCAACGGAGGATTGCCATTAAGAATGTATTCCTTCTTCAATTTTTCCGCTAAATCCAACATGCTTTGAATTTCTGCTGCAGAATAATCTGCGATGGCGATGAAATCCTTCATAGACTTTCCTCCTTATGTACAACCATGGGTTTGTTCGCTAAGCGAGTATAACACAACCAATAACCCTGCTGCATTGTCATAGTTCAGAGGATTAATTGCTTAATGTCATGTCTTTACAAATATAGAAACCGCCCCGATGGATTCCATTGGGGCGGTATCATTAATCTTCTTAAACCGGTTTGTCTACTGTTTCATTACGAGG
The DNA here is from genome assembly GCA_964385625.1 of uncultured Anaerolineaceae bacterium. Lineage (GTDB taxonomy): Bacteria > Chloroflexota > Anaerolineae > Anaerolineales > UBA4823 > FEB-25. Next base: position 44,877 of record CAYLPS010000019.1, read on the forward strand.
GGTAGATAAAAATTGAACATCACCATGGTGTCTGCTGTGGCAGTATTGTTATCCGGAACAGGATCATAAAAATGCCCGTTGACCACGGCGGTATTGGTGATCATGCCTCCCACTGGCGGAGATGTGACCACAATTGTTAGATCTACTCCAGTGCCAACTACCAGATCATGCAGCTCACAGGTTACGATTCCCATTTCTTCACTGCAATCCTCTGAGGCGCTCACGAAGCTCACTCCTGCTGGCAGGGTGTCAACCACTTGCACGTCCAAGGCATCCTCCGGACCGGTATTGCTGATCGAAAGCGTGTAAGTAAGCGGCATATTGGTACTGACCGGGTCAGGAGTGTCAACCTTGGTGATGGTCAGGTCAGATTCCGGTGCCACGATCATGGTCACAGGGATGGGTATCAATGGTGTCACCGGGTCATTGCTCTCCGCGCACAGCGTAGCTGTATACACACCCAGGGGCATCTCCGTGCCATCCAGGTATACGGCCACGAGGCTGCTCTCATCTGGTGCGGTTGTCCCCGCATCAGGTATGGTGCTCAACCAGGGGATATCTCCCCACACACCACAAGCAGGATTACCCGTGGGTTCAAGTGACAAGTCATCATAGTAAATCACGGAAGCACCGTTAGCAAACAAGTCAACTGCCGCGATATTAGCGATCCCGCCACCTGACAAGCCATCTTTCCAGGAACCGGTGAAAAGTAAATCATCGCCATAAAAGAAATTCTGGATATCATTGTTCAGGTCGATTTCCACACGGATCTCCACCCACTGGTCCTTGAGCATCGGTAATGTGCCACCATCGGGCCCCTCATTCGTGATGATCCCAGTCCCAATATTAAAGTTCACCTGCGTTGACCAGTTATTGGTAGCGCCTGCATCATCATACTGGTTGAGCAGGATGAAGTAAGTTTCGCCTGCCGATGTGGATGGGATATACTGCCAGGCGGTATAGGTCCATAACCCGGTACTGTAACCGCTATATTCGTGCACCAGGTCTGATGCCCCCTCAATGGCCACTGAATTCGGTGCGCTCCGCGCCTCATCGTCAGAAGTGTACGCTGTAGCAGCCGGATCATTGCCCCAACCCTTCCAACCGCCGACACCGTGCAGCGAAATGTCGGTTTCGTAACTGTCGAAATTGTCAGACCACATTTCCGCCGGTGTTCCATCATATAGATCCCACTCCAGATCACTATTACCCTCATTGCTAATTGTCAGAGGTGTGGTTACTAATGTCGCTGGCTGTACGCTCATGATTTCGGTGGGATCGATGGAAATTACAGGCACAGCGAGTGCCTTCACCACTACCGGCAGGTGCGTGCTGCTGGCGTCGGCCGGTGTAAGTAATACGTCACCGAACAAACGATCGCCTGGGTCGGCCAGGCTCACGTCGGCCGTAATGGCCAGTTCGACGGTCTCACCAGGCTGGAGTGTGAATGCAGATGGATTGACTTCAATGCTGAGGTTTGGATCTCCACTGGTCGTGACGGTCCAGGTGTCTTCTTCGGGCAGCACACTGGTCAGATACCTGGTCCACGTACAGGCGCCTGCGCAGGCGTAATTCACCATGCTAGGTTGGTTGAGGGTCTTTGGATCTCCACCTATGACAGGGTTCGCAGCGAGATAATCCGCAGCCGTTTCATCCATTACCAGGCCGGCGCTACCTGCCCCACCGAGTGCCAATCTTCCGGATCCCATTTCGTATGGATACGCCGGGCTGATGCCATCGATATCCTTCACTGGCTCGGGATCAGCTGTACTGTTCATCGCTGAGCGAATTTCAGCCACCGTCCAATCGGGGCGCAATGCCATCATCAAGGCCGCTGACCCGGCGCTGTGTGGCGACGACATGGAAGTGCCCTGCAGGAAGGCGTATTGTACAGGATCGTCTCCTGCGGCCATATATGCCGCCAGGATATTGACACCGGGTGCCGTGTAATCCGGCTTGAGCAGCTCAAACTGGCTGGGGCCGCGCGAGCTGAAACCAGCCATGATATCCTGCCAGGCGGGATTGATGATAATTTGTTGCTCGGCGTAAATTGTCACTTCTGATGTTGGCGCGCCACTGATCAGGTCAACCACTGCCAGACCATCATCCAGGGTGATCATCACCGAAGGGATGGTGGGAGGTACAGACCCCATGGTTGTAGGCGGACCACCGGCATTGTTGAAAATCACCGCTCCAACCGCCCCAGCATTGTAAAGATTGTTAATTTTCACCGAAAAATTACAAGTACCTCGTTGTGCCAGGCCGATTTTTCCATCAAACGAATCGGCTGGAAACGGGTCACATGCCAGTATGTTATTCGGGTCTACATCACCAGCATAAAGGATCGGAGCGGTGATATCGGCACCGATGACAATCACATCACCAGGCACTGCAGCTACATCACTCAGATCACCATTTGGGGAAGTTACATCCAGGGTGTTAGCAAGTATCCGGCTATGGGTTGAAGCAGCCACGGAGGAATTCCATGGACCGGTGTGAGCGACGGTAGCTTCACCTGGACCATCATTTCCGGCAGATGCAGAGACGAAAATTCCAGCTGCAAAAGCATCCAGGAAAGCCTGATCAACTATATCGGTCCACGGGCTATCACTGCCAGATATGGAGTAATTGATCACGTCGACATCATCGGTGCCAATCGCCAGGTTTACGGCTGCAACGGAGGCAGTTTGAGGGCACGACGGGTTGCAAACCTTGTAAGCGACGATATTGGCATGGGGAGCCACGCCGGATATCGTGCGAGTAATGGTCTCTGTTACCTGAGCTACAACAGTATTACCACCGGCAGTGCTGCTGGTGTGGCTGCCATGCCCATCGTTATCCTCGGGGTTGCCCCCTTCAGGGTTAAGGCCATAGGCTCCAATCAGTTTATTGTTACAAAAATCCGGGTTGTCGACGCACCAACCATGAAAGACACCATCTCCATATGGATTGGTGTGGATATATTCATCTACAGGACCAACTTCTGCGAAGGAAGGATGGGCATGGTTGATGCCTGAATCGATCATACCGATGACGATCCCTTCACCCTTGGTTGCGATTCCGCCAATGGTGTCACCCTCCCAAATGCTGGGTGCACCAATCAGGGTCGGGCCCATATCCGTATCTAATTCATTGAGTGAATCGGCATATACAGTTTTCACACCTGGAAGATTAAAAGCCTGCAGCGCTTCCTGATGCGAAATGTGAGCCGCAATTGCGTTCAAGGTATATTGGTAATAATATTGGACATCAACCGGGTGGCCGAAAACAGCCTGCATGCTGTCAACCAGAGCCCGTTGGCGGGTATTCAAGTATTCCAGATATGCCTGGCTGTCAGGCGTATTGGGATCCAGCCGTATTGCACCCGTCGCCTGCGGGCTGGTGGCATTAAGACCGGAAATCCCACCCATATATAGAGAAATGGATGGATCGTCTAATTGTAGGATGTACAACCCGGTTGCACTTTCTGGTAAATCATGCGCCGAGATGCCAGCTGTTATTGAGCTTCCGGAGGCGAGAGCCGGGTTAGTACTGGCGAGACCGGAAAATGAACCGATTAGCAATCCAGTGATTACGAAAACGTTAAAAACAACCTTGCTGAGATCATGATGCTTCATTACTTACCTCCTCTATTATTTATTTTGCAGTTTCAATCATTGCTGCTTACCGACAATTGCAAATCCTTATAAGGACCTACCTCCTTTCATTCATCTCACCCCTTATTTTCCGTTATTCGACACTAAAGGGTTGTAAAGTAATACCATGAGCCAGATCAATATGCATAAATTAATCATTGTATCCTTATACTTATTTTCCCATTAGATAAATGCTGTTTTTATGCACTGATCCTCCGTATTTATATCACAATATAACCACTTTCAATAATAAAACACCCCGATAAGAAAAAATCGGGGTGTTTGCTCAGCTAGATATTAGCTCGATCAGTATTTCTGAACGAGAGGGAGATAGAAGGGGTGGATTGCCGGGCTGATCATGATATCGACCTCAGCCATGTTGTTTTCCAGGTCGGGATCTTCATAATCAGCTGGCACCGGCACCTCGGCCATGTTGGTGGCAAGACCCGCGACGTCGGCAGAAACGACGATGTACAGGGTCACGTCTTCATCCATGGCGAGATCACCAATGTCACAGGTAACCACTCCTTCGAGCTCGGTGCAGCCATCGCTGGCCCATACGAAACTGACCAGCTCAGGCAGCGTATCCACCAGGGTGACACCCATGGCATCCTGTGGCCCGGCATTGCTCACCACCAGGGTGTAGGTGATCATCTCGCCCACGCGCACTTCATCGGCGCTGGCAGTCTTGGTCACTGCCAGGTCAGCGACAGGCAACCCAACTGTAAGGGTCACCGGTATATTGATGATTGGCGTGTCTGGATCATTGCTCTCAACATTCAGCGATCCAGTATACGTACCAAGTTCAAGACCAGTCGAGTCGAAGGTGACATTGACCACCACGCACTCGCCAGGATCAACGGTGCCCTCCATTGGATCCTCACTCAACCATGGAATTACATCAATGAGGACATAGCCATAACCACGCACCATCCAATTGCCGGGGAAGTAGGCATCGATGTTGGTCCAATCGGCATCCGGAGGCAGCAGCGGGGGATCGGGAGGTGGGCTGGTGTTCCACCAGCCGGCCCAGGAGCGGTGCTGGCTGGCGGTCTGGTCGATGGAAGCCGGCCAGTAGCTGGTGCCAGGCACTTCCAGGCCGATCACGCCGATGATGGCATCACCGGTAGGCCCATTGAACCACACAGGATCTGGCAGGACGTAGACGTTCCACTGGTCCAGCGCCTGTACGGTGGTCAGGTAGCCACCCAGGTAGGAGGAGCCAGGGGCGGGATCGTCGGTGCCGTTGAGATTCTCGTAGAAGACCAGCTTGATGTCATCACCCACATTCACCAGGCCGACGCTGCTGAAGTACACCCAGACCTCATTGATCCTGAACGGGTAATCAGCCGGGTCGGGGGTGAAGCGGTTGACCCACAGGAATTCGAGGGTCCCGCCGATGCCGATGTCGTTATCGCGGCTGCCATCATCCAGCACCAGCTCGACGGCATCCTGCGGAACGGCGGGTGCAGGTGCGGTGGGCATGCTGATGCCATTGGCTTCCAGCGATAGCTCAACCGGGTGGGAGAAATTGGTGGCGGGGACGGGGGTTACCGAGTTGACCTTCAATCCGGCAGCTTCGATCAGCGACCAATCCAGGGGCAATTCACCTTCATTGCAGACATTGAGGTCCTGGGTCTCCTGCTGGTCTGGCAACAAGATGGCCTCTAAAGACAGTGGGCTGATCACGATATCGGGGAAGCCCGTGATAACCTCGAGGGTTACCGGCACATCGACTGTGGGTGTATCTGGATCATTGCTGTCAACATCCAGCGAGCCGTTATATGTGCCATCCGCCAATCCGGTCGAGTCGAAGGTAACATCGACAATAGTGCACATTCCCGGATCAACCGTACCTGAAGTTGGGGTCTCACTCAGCCAGGGAATATCACTGGCACCGCCGGGGCCTCCAAAGTTATCCAGGCGAGCAACCCCGGTATAGCCAAGGATTCCGATGCCGGGTCCTTCAACTGCCGGAGCTCCGTCGCACACGTAAGTTTGGTCAGCTTGGCCACCTCCATCAACATTGGTAAACATGATGGTTACCGTGTTTCCCACCCGCTCAGCCGACATATGGGCTGTGCTGAAGGGAGAGGTGAGTGGGAAGAAGCCCAATCCAAAACCATTGGTGTTATTCCCATAATAACAACCGCCGTATTCGAACATGCCAGTTGCGTTCTGTTCCTGAACCTTGAGGAACAGGTTGTTGATACCCGCGCCATAATCGAGCAGCAAGCCGGTATATTGGAGCGGGGTGCCATTGATGGCTATATCAGCTTCGGCAAAATTTCCCTCACCAGGAGCGTCATTGAAAGTAGCCCTTCCGAAACTCCCACATACCGCTGCGTTATTAGACACATTGCAATAGCCGTCATGTACGCTCCAATTCGGCCCGATTGGTCCATCCGAGCGATTAAAATCATCCAGCAACGCCAGGGTGCCTCCAGAGGGTACCTCGTTACCTTGTGGCGCTGAAATATCCGGCGCTGGCATACCAAGTGTTTTATCAACAGCCTGCCCATCGGGAGATGAGGTTGATACGCTGTTGGATGAAATACCAGTGACCTTCAACCCCGGTACTTCTGTCAGTTCCCACTCCAAAGGCAGCGTACCCACGTTGCAAATGCTCAACTCCTGGGTTACCTGCTGGTCTGGCTGCAAGGTTGCAAGCATGGATGAAGGTGAAACCTCGATATCTGGTTCTTCTACAGCCACCTGTACCTCATAATATTCCGGTGGCATAAAGGGTGGGGTGTCCACACCTTGCCTCCCACCAAAGACCCACATCCTTGCAGGGTTGCCAGGAACAAATACCCCCGCATGGTCACGCCGGGCACTGTTCAGATCGGCAAAGCCATATTCATAGGCGTTTCCGGCCACGTCATAGGCGAAAGCTTCATTCGTCTCGGAGGGCCACTGCCCACCACCGGCGATGACGATCTTACCGGCTAACTCATACGGGCTGC
>CAYLPS010000020.1:0-51263 GCA_964385625.1 uncultured Anaerolineaceae bacterium
GTGGGGGAGGGCGTCCAGGTGGGCAGCATCACGATGCGCGGCGTGGGGCTGGGCTGCGTGGCGGTGAGTGGGGCGAGCGTGGGTGTGGGTGAAGGAGTGGGCGTTGCGCAGCCTGCCAGCAGCAGCGAGACGATGAGCAGGCTTACCAGGCTGGCTTTCATGGCTGCTCTCCCATCCTGCTGCGGATGCGCTGCGCATTGGCTTCCAGCTCTGAGGAGGATGGCAGCGTGAAATAGGCCGGGCTGAAGCGCAGGTGGTGTCCGTCTCCGTGGTAGCGCGGGAACACGTGCAGGTGGACATGCATCACCTCCTGCCCGGCAGCCCGCCCGTCGGCCAGGAACAGGTTCACGCCTTCGCAGCGCAGGCCGCTCGAGCGCAAGGCCTCATCCACCTGCTGGGCTACCCACAACATGCGCCCCAGCGTCTCCCGCTCCACCCCTGAAAGCAGCTCGCTGTGCTGGATGGGCACCACCAGTACGTGCCCGGGGTTAACCGGGCGGATGTCCATGAATGCCACGCACAGCTCGTCGCGGTACACGAAATTGGCGGGTGCGTAGCCTGAAATGATATTGCAAAAGATGCACGAACGCATATAGGGCTCCGTTGCTTGCTGTGAGCAATTAGCTCTTAGCAGTACAGGTTATATTCGCAATCTCCAGGGCTTTGGCGATGTCCTCCGCGATCATGCGCTGCTTGCTCTTTTCGATGCCGTAGCTCGGTCCTACCTGCAAGTATGATGGGAACACCCTCCTGCCGCCGAAGCTGAACTCGCCCCCGCGTATCTTGTAGGTGGAGCCGGCCGGGATGACCCTTGGCTGGCCATTGCGCCTGGCTACCGCATTGAAACCCTTGATAGCCACGTCACCCATCAGCAGGTAAGCGCGCGCATTGGGAAACAGTGCAATCTCACGATCCAGCAGCGCTGAGCAGTGGCTGATGGTGCTGCCTGCCACTGCGTAGGCATACTTGCCGCATTTCACTGCCGTGGTGAAGTAAACACCCATCTCCAGCAGCTCTTTGATGGTTCCCGCCCTGGCACCTGCCTCCTGGAAGGCCTGCACCGTGCTTCGGGCGAACGAAGCCTCGCATGGGCCGTAGTAATACTCGCTCGCTACAGCCGGAGCGGTCTCGGAGATGAGCACCAGCTTGATGCTGGCGGGGTCGATGTCAATCGGCGGCACCAGGTAGCTTTCCTGGCGCGCCTCTACGCATGGAAAATCGATGCACTGGATAAACTCGGGGATGTGCATGTCTGCCTCCTTCAGCAGGCTGGCGCTGCCTGCCAATATGATATCTTATTTTATCCTGGATGGTTCCCTTTGCAATACGGGCAGGTACATTTTATGATACACAAACTCGTAAGCGCCCATATCTGCCGTGTAATTTTGCCCGCGCAGTGTGCCGTGGTAATCGGTGAGGCTGGCGAGGCTGGGATTCGCCTGGTCGATCACCGGCGAGGTGGGTCGCAGGTGATAATCAGATCGGGCGGGGTCCACGAAAGCTGGGTCGAGGCTCATGTTGTGCTCGAGGATAACCGGGAATCCGCAATATTGGTAGATATGCCCGGCAACGTCATTGTAATCCATCACCTGCAGTCCCTGGTTCTCCACGAACACCCCACACTCGCCGTTATTCACGATGAGGTTATTCACCAGGCTGAATGATGACGCGTCTAGGATCCCGGGCGCGGCAAACCTCACCTGCACACCGCGCAGGTGGTTCCCGGCGATGGTGTTGTTGGTCAGGCGAACGTCGGCATTATCCACCAGGTGCACGCCGCTGCTGGAGTTATCGACCACCAGGTTGTTGGTCAGCGTCAGCGGAGAGGATACGTTTGCCACGCACACTGCAGAGCGAATAGAGGGAGCGTAGTTGGCTTCGATGCGGTTGCCCTCGATGAGCGCCGGGGATGAGGTATAAATGGCGCTCCCCTCCAGGCCCAGGTTGAGCGAGTTATTGTGAATGTAGTTTCCCTGGATGCTCACCACCACACTTTCGCCAATCACGCGGATACCCGCCCCCAGGCCTTCCCACGGTGAGAGCAGGCGGTTGAAGGCGATGGTATTATTGCTGATGGTCACCGGCACGTTCCAACCGACGTAGATGCCACCACCTTCAAGCTGGGCTGTGTTGGAAAGGATTTGGTTGCCCTTGATCAGCGTTGGCCCGCAGGCTACAAATATTCCACCCCCGGCGCTGGTCTCATCCCCTGGAACAGCGCTGACCGTGTTGGAGACGACCTGGTTATTGAGGATGCTGGCAGTGGCTCCCCGCCCCAGGTATATGGCACCCCCGCGCCGGTAGCCGCGGTTGCCGGTGATCTTGTTATCCTGGATGGTGGGAGCGCCGCCAAAAATGCGCATCGCGCCTCCAGGGTAATAATAACCGCCTGGGGAATAAGCCCCGCTGCCACCGGTGAGGGTGAAGCCCCCGAAGCGCACATCCGTGTCTACCAGCACCGCCACATATGCCCCGGGAATGCCCGCTGCGCTCAGCATGGTCTCGTTAGCTTCAATGTCCCGGGTGGAGAAATCGGTGGCGTAGCCCCCCAGCAGGCTGCTGATATTTTTGGTGATGATCACTGTGGCAGTAATGCCCATGGCGAGTTTGGGGTCGTACATCGTGTCGCCATAGGTGCCCTCCGCTACGTGGATGTAATCACCATCCTGAGCCATCAGCAGGGCACGTGGGATCGAGCTGCAGGGTGAGAGCCGCTCCCGGCAGTCGTTCCCCGCATCGTGCCCCTGTCTCGAGACGTACAGCACCAGCGGGCTGTGCGGCGTAGCGGCGCCGGCGCTCACCCGCCCTGCCTGCCACACTGCCAGCCAGGTGACTATGAGGAGGATCACCGTTCCTGTTATGATGGGAAAAGCAAGCCGCCCTGGATGTTTCACCCGCATTTTCTCCCAATAAATTTTACCCGTAAAATGAAACCGGCGCTCGATTATTCGGGTTAATTTAAATTTTGCGGGGTTGTGCTCCCAAATCCTCCCTATCCGCTGTGTTGATTACCATTTATCAGTGCAAGGATGTATTCAGCTATAGCCTGTTTTCCCACCAAGTTCTCCACCACTTTCCCAACAGCCACAGCCGCAAAATTCGAGCATTGCATGCTCAGGTCTTTCTGCTGGTATATTTAATGCGCTCCTGGCTGGCTCAAGTCAATGCTTTTCAGCCTGGAGCAATCCACAGGCGTTCGCTTGTAGATATTTTCTCAAACAAATCCTCCCAGTCCGGGTTCATTGCTTCGATCAGCTTCACCCGCTGCTTTTTCGAGAAGCGTTTGAGCTGTTTCTCGCGCTGCCTGGCGGCAGTATTGTTTTCCACTGATTCGTAATACACCAGCCTCACCAGGTTGTATCGACGGGTGTATACTCCGCCGTTCCCCGAGCGGTGCTGGCTCACCCGGCGCTTGAGGTTGGCGGTCCTACCGGTATACAGGCGGGTATGCTGCTCGTCGGTCATGATGTAAACGCAGAAATTTGGGTCATCCATGCTGATCTATGATTACAGGTTACCCGGATATTATACTTTTGATCCCCCAATAACAGGCTTCAGACGATCCAGTTTGTATATTTGCTTGACAGCTTATTATTTCTGGACTAAAATAACACCAATTTGGTCAAATATGACCATTTTAGGTAAAGGGTGGGAATTATCGGGCGTAGCACTCCTCCAAAAGCACATCCTGGAACCAGGGGTAGCGTAAGAATCAAAAAAATGCCGTAAACTGCCTGAACCGAATATTTGAGCGGTAATATAAAAACTGAAAAAAGGAGATTTTATAATGATCTATGTTAATGTTCGTCATACTGTCATGGATTATGCCAAATGGCGCCCGTTCTTCGATGGCGATGCAAGCAGGCGTAAAGCAGCGGGTGCAACCGGTGAAGAGCAGGTGTACCGCGATGCCAATGATCCGAATGTCATTACCGTAATTATGGGTTGGGACAACATCGAAAATGCCCAAAAATTCGTCATGGATCCAAAGCTGGCCGAAGTGATGAAGCAGGCAGGAGTTATCGGCCTGCCGCAGATGGTAGCTATCCTGAAACCTGCGTAATATCAACCAGGACGTTTATTAATTAACCACCGCCCACGTAAATCATCCGTGGGCGATATTTTATATCTGTCGCCTTCGTCGTCACCCGCCATTTCGCTCACCTGTGCTATACTCAGCCTGGTCAGCTTGATAAGCCACTTCCCTGCGATCGATTCGATGGATATCATTTTTCCCCGAGGTTACTATGGCAACTCCCTTTGCTAAAATCTTGATGCATCTGTTGGAGCTGGATCAAGATATCATTCACGCGCAGCTTAAAGATATTACCCCGGCTGAAAGCCTGTTGCAGCTGCCTTTCAGGGGGAATTGTATGAATTGGGTGGTGGGTCACATTTTGGATATTCGCCAGGAATGGTTGGAGTTGCTGGGACTACCGGGCATCATGACAAAAGCTGAGCAGAAAGCTTACGGGTACGGCTCTGAACCCATCACCTGTGCTGATCAGTCCGTGCCGCTAGAATCGCTGTTGAAAAGGTTGGATGCCACGCTGCCCACCCTGCTTCACCAGCTGGAGGGTATGACCCAGGCGGACCTCGAGCTGGAGGTCGAAATCTGGCGTGGAAAAATGCCCCTGGTTGAAGCGCTAGCTCACTTCCTGTGGCATGAAGGATTTCATACCGGGCAGTTAGAGCAATTGCGCCAGCTTGCCGGGAAGAATGACCATGTGATTTAGCCGCTGGTTAATAATACCCACCCCCACACCAGCCAGCCTGCCAGCTCTAACCGTTTGTACGCTATGACCCGGGCGCGGATGAATATTAGCCAGTGGGAGTCTTGAAGTATACTTATCTGGCACTGGTCAGTTGTTAGCTGAGGCAAATTCACCTCTTTTTCAAACGATCAGAGGATCGTTCGCACAGGAGATAATATCAGTTCATTGGCTCATCAAGGATTGAAATCCGGTGATGTAATTTCCCGGTTCTCGCGCTATTGGATTTACCTCCCCATCCTGGTTTGCGTGCTGATCATGTTACCGCGCCTGGTTTCGGCGAATTTCGGTTTGATGGATGACGGGCGCGCCATCACCCTCTCGCAGGGCATCGTGCAGGGCAGGTGGGACCTGAGCTGGGACGTGATCTCAGGGCGCTTCCGCCCCATCTATTGGGCAGCCTTCGCTTTCTGGTACTTGCTGGCGGGGGGGCAGCCCACCTGGTATTTCCTGGGCAACCTGCTTGTCTTTGCCGCCTCCACCACCCTGCTCATCCGCCTGGTGATCACCCTGGGTGGCTCGAAGCGCCAGGCTTTCCTAACCGGGCTGATCTTCACCCTCAGCACCTCGGTGATCGAAAATATCTACACCCTCTCCAAGGCTGAGAATTTCCAGCTATTGCTGGTGCTGGCGGCAATCAGCCTGGCAGTACTGGCTGCCCGGCAGGAGGTGCGTACACGGATCGGCTTGTTGATTTCGGCTGCCGGTGTCGCCTTGCTGGTAGCCTGCCTCATCAAGGAGAGCACCCTGCTGGTCTTACCCATCGCAATCGTGTGGTGGGGCCTGGCCTGGGTTGGCAAACGCAAGCACTTGCACCTGGCTGGTTTTGCCGAAAAAGTCAGCCACCACCTGGTCGTTGCCGCTCTGGTCAGCGGGGTGATCTTCTACGCCGGGCGTACGATTTTCCTATCTTCATCCAAAATCCTGGGGGTGGGGCAGTCCTCCGCGTTCTTTTTCGATCCCGCCAACCTGCTCAACAGCCTGGTGCGCTGGGGTGGCTGGCTGCTGCGCGATTTTATCTGGCTGCTGCCCATGCTGCTGGTGGCGCTGCTATATTGCCTGTTGGCACGCCGCTTGCCCCATTCACCCCTCTGGTGGCCTGCTCTGGTGTGGATGGCCTTCTGGCTGGGCATGTACATCCCCTGGCACTTCGCCGTGGAGTATTACCTGCTGCCCTTCGCTGCCGGCGCAGCGCTGCTATCGGGTGTGCTACTGGAAGAGCTCGTGCAGCTTGCACGGCGCTCCACGCTGCTGTGGCGAGGGCTGGGTTATGCCGGCCTGGTGCTCAGCGGGTTGTTGTTGATCGTTTCGCAGGCCAACAGTTTCACGGATGCCGCCGTTCAGCTGGCGCAAGACACTGCCAACGCCCGTGTGCTGCAATACGTGGCTGTCAGTGCTTCGCAGGGAAGCCGGGTGGTGGTGAACTTGCAAATCGCCAACGAGTACATCGAGCAGATGCAGCTGACCCTGGCGAATTTCTACGGGCGTCCCGACCTTGTTGTGGTGAATTACCAGGGTGAAGACTTATCGCAAATACAGGCAGCCGCGCCGAACATTTACTTCCTGCGCGCCTACCTGGCCAACCAGCCCAAGATGACCGTGCGCATGGGCCTGGATGAGCCCAGCCTGGAAATATGGAATGCCGGCGTGGATGGCAGTCTGTCTTCGTGGCGGCAGGTCTTCCAAGTGAGCGCAGACCCGCAGATCATCACGATGGACTTCCCCCGCCTGCTGTGCCCGCTTATCCCGCGTGAGAGCTATTGCACCGCAGGCAGCAGGCTGGTTAATTTCCGGCAGCTGCATTACCAGTGGACGGTTTACACGCCTTGAGCTGCAGGAGTTTCGAATGGCAGGGTGGCACACTGATCCCATCCGCGTTTTTATCACCCGGTGACCAACCGCTAACGATTGCCTATGTGTTTGGCGCTCCCCTGGTGGTCAAGGGGTTCACCGGTCTTCCGCCATTGGAGTTGGTCGCCTGGTGTGAGTTCACCAGGGTGGCCGGGCTTAAAAAGCCAGGTTGGGCCTGGTAAAAGAGCATTAATCGCATTTATCAAGGAGAATACGATGCCTCAAGAGAAAATTCATACAGAGGAATTCCAGGTGAAAGGCGAAGAGCTGCTGGCCAAGATCAAGGAGCTCATCCACCAGGGGAACATCCGGCGGGTGATCATCAAGAATGAAAGCGGCCGCACGCTCATCGATATTCCGCTCACCATCGGGGTGGTGGGGGCTTTGCTGGTGCCGCAATTGGCCGCCGTCGGCGCCATCGCCGCCCTGCTCACCAACGCCACCATCGTCGTCGAGACTGTCGAGCAATAACAGGTAGGTTGGGTTGAGAGCGGCAGCTCGAGACCCAATATGGTTTTATCAAGTCCGGATAAGGGTAAAATTAACCTCCTCAAAATCACCATGTTATCCTGAAGGAGGCACGCATGCGTGTGATCCAGTTCGTCACGGATGTGCTTGGCTGGCTGCTGACCCTGGTGTTCCAGGTGGTGATCTCTTACCTGGTTGTGTTCCTGCTCTCGGTCATCTTCGATGGAGTGGATACATCCACCCGCCTGGGCTGGCTCGAATCACTGCTGGGTATCTGGCTGGGATACCTCATCGGGGTCAACCTGGTGGGGCAGATCACCCTGCGCTGGGCGTGGCGAAGCGCCCGCTTGCTGCCGCGTTCCCGGCTGCTTGCCAGCGCCTTGGGAGGGCTCATCCCGTTGCTCATCCTGCTGCCAATCGGATATTCCATCCCCATCGGCGCCACGGGCACGGCTTTTTATCAGCTGGTGACCAACAACTGGCAACCCATCTTGGCACAGGTGGCCTTGTTCACCTGCATCCTGGGCTTCTATCTCCCGGGGGTAATGCCGGCAATGCGTAAGCCGGCTACGGCCTGATCTATTCACATCACCTTGTGAAATTGGCTGGGATATCTGGCTCCCGCCAATCCTTGCGCTTTTCCAAACGTATTACAATAGCGGCATGGGCAGTTATATACGTCCGCCTGATGATGTCTATTGGTATTTCCGCCGTTTGAAGATTGAAAAACAGGTCGGGGCCGAATACGTCAGCCGTGAGGATGGCTTCCTCTACCGCGTGCTGGCCGACCGGCGCATCTATCGCGTGATGGGCGGCAGCGAGCTGCCCACCATCGACAGCCTGCCTCTGCGCCTGCCCGCCGGGGCACGCGTACTCACCGGTGTGGGTTGGGGCTTCCATATGCACATCTCTATCTTCTACCAGCAAATTATCGCCAGATCAGAAGCCAAATCGAAAAAATAAAGCATCCCCTCGTCAACCACAGGGGAGGGTCTCCCATATCCTCCTGGAATTCCCAGGAAGGTATCATAAGCCCTCCCCTGCCACCTTCTTTATACTTTTTCCGCCATTTCCAGGCGCATCTTTTGTAAAACCTCACCCCACTGCACCAGCTTGTCGAGCATGCTGTTGAGCATCTTCCTGTGCACCTCCTTGGGTTTGAAAATGGTGTAATTCTCGAAGTCCTGCTGGTTGTACAGCAACACCTGCGGTCGCACGTCAGTCACTTGCAGCTCGCCCATCACCTGCCTCAGATGCTCTACCGCGCGCGCCCCACCGGCGCTGCCGTAGCTCACGAAACCCGCCGGCTTATCGTGCCACTCGTACCACAGGTAATCCAGGGCATTCTTGAGCACCGCCGGGATGCTGTGGTTATACTCGCCGGTGACGAAGATGTAGCCGTCATAGCTGGCGATCTTCTCAGACCATTTCCTGGTGTGCGCGTGGGTGTATTGCCTGAAAGATGGTGGGAATGGCTCGTCATAAAAGGGCAGGTTCACCTTTTGTAAGTCAATGACCTCAAATTCGGCATCCTTGCGCTGGCTGGCAATCTCGTATACCCAGCGCGCCACTGCTTCACTCTTGCGGTTGGGGCGCGTCGTACCAATGATGATGGCAATTTTCAACATATGCTTACCTCCATATTGTTATGGCCTATTCGCTTTGTGTCTTTCTGTTATTTTTTGATGCGGAAATACCCTGAAAGGGCACATGGATTTAATTTTAAGTTTAGCTTAAACAGCCTCTAACCTGAAATCACCCCTGCAGCTGGCTTTTTTGCGGCTCACCGCTCTCAACCCCTCCGCCTGCCAGGTTCCAGTTGTCCACATCCCTGCGATGGCAGGGTAAAACCCGCCTGTCCTGTTCCAAAATAGTGGCAATTACCCCGATGGTAAACGTGGTTGCCTCCAAAAATTACACCAGGCTCTTACGGCACACCACCAGCATGTGCTCGCTGGTGCCCACCACTGCCGGGTGCGTGCAGGTCTGGTAATGTGTTTCCAGCCAGGCAGGATAGCGCTGGGCGTCCTTCGCCAGCTGGTTCAGCTCTTTAATGTGGCTCGAGCTGATCCCTTCCAGCCCCACCAGCTCCAGGATCTTGACCCCAGGTCGGGTGAACTCAAGCTGCAGCTCCTCCGGCAAATAAAAATGGCAGGCAGTGAAGCCGCGCTCACCCAGGTAATCACCCTGGTCGCGCAGCAGTTTGAAATGCGGCATGCCAACCTCCACCTGTGATTCGATCAGGATCACCCGCAGCACTGCCAGCCGGCTCATCACCGATACGAACAGCGGCGCCTCGGGTTTCGCCACACGCAGCAGCTCATTAATCGCCTGCCTGCGCTGGAGCGGGTCCAGGATGTGCGAGAGCGGCCCGCCGGTGCACACCACGGCCTCGAATGTCCCCTCTGCATAGCGGGAAAGGTCCACGATCGATCCCAGGGCAATCTCTTTCACCTGGCGCTGGAGGCCATAGCGCCGCACCATGCGGCGGGCAAAATCCAGGTTGGCCTGTGTGGCGTCCAGCAGCTTCACTTCATATCCCCTTTTGGCCAGCTCCAGCGTGTACCTGCCCGGCCCGCCGCCGGCATCCAGCACCAGGCCCCTGGCAGGTAAATATCTTTCAAGGTAGTGCAGGGTGGTATCTAGCTCCAGCTTGTGGTAGGCGTTTTTCACCAGCCTGCGCCATTCCTGGCGCACCTGTCCGCTGTAAAATTCCCTCACCAGCTCATCGCTCATGGCTTTACCCCATTTGGAAAGATATTTCTGGAAACAACCGGGTGAGATGTTCGCTAACCATCACTCACCACCGGGGGAAATTAAAAGTGGAAGGGTGCGGGATAGCCCGCGCGCCCTCCCACTAACTATTAGCTTTTTCCAGGTACCTGGCTTCGATAAAGCCGATGATGCTTTCCTGCACCTGAAGATATGTTGCTGCTTACAGAGAGAACCTGTTACCCTAAACCGGAGGGGGATTTGCTTTTCTTTTCTTCTTTAAGCTTCCGTTTTTCCTTCAGGGTGTGCTGCGGTTTTTTCTTCTGCTGCTTGCGGCCCTTATCGGCTTTTCCTGAACCAGCCATCTCTGCTTCTCCTATCGTTGAGATGCATTAATTATAGCATGGCATCTGATTTACGTGAGACTGCCATTTTGGGCACTTCCACTTTTCCAAGGGCAAATAGCTGCCAGATCAGGATCAGCTCGTCGAACTTTGCAATGGGCGCCAGCGGCACCGACCAGGCTTGGTAGTATGCATTAATGACGAAGTACAGCACGAAGGTGAGGATGGTATAGCCGATGAACACCGGCCGCACCCAGCGGTATAGAGAAGGCGACATACCAAGTGGCAGGAACAGCAGCCCTACCAAACCCAGGAAACCCAGGCCATTTAACAAGAACATATCATAAATTGCAAAACTCTTATCACCGGTGGCGAAGAAGTATATGTGGATGCCGGCGGTGATAAAGGTGAGCAAAACAATTAAGCTGCGTCGCATGAGATAACCTCCTGAGCGAAATAGATTGGATGAATAGATATAATTTGTTTATAAGCCAATTTAACCCCCAGGGACTATTCGGACAATGCTTCTGTCCTTATAAGCACGCAAAATCACGCGGGTGCATCGTTGGCTTAACATTGGCTTATGGTTTATTTTCTCTCTATACCCCACTCAATATTTTTTAGATGCACGGAAGCACGCGAAGTTACATGGTTGGAGAGATTGCGTGGGAGAATGGCTGAAAATTGCGATCCGCACCTATTTTTGTTCATCTGCGGTTTTAGTGGATATTGCGGTGTACAATTCAGTCATCCGGGCTCCATCCATGGCTCTAGGTGCAAGCATTTCCCGCCGCAGACCATTCCCTTCCATCTCGATCAGGTTCAGCCTGTTCCTGCTCTCTGCGGCCACCCTGGCTTTTGAGATCAACCTCACCCGCCTTTTCTCGGTCGCGCAGTTTTACCATTTCGCCTTCATGATCGTCAGCATTGCCCTGCTGGGCTACGCCCTCAGCGGCACTGCTCTCACCATCCTGTCTGCCCCGCGTCGGGCCGACCCGCAAAGTAGCCTGGTCTGGCTTTCCCTGGCCACCGCGCTGAGCATCCTGGTAGCATACCTGGCAACCAACTGGCTGCCGTTCGACTCTTACAGCCTGCTGGTGGACCGCAAGCAGGTATTCATCCTCATTTTTCAATATATCGTGCTCTCGGCTCCTTTCTTTTTTAGCGGCATGGCGCTGGCTGGGCTGCTGGCGGGTTTTCCGGCCAGGGCAGGCAGCACCTATGCCGTCAACCTGTTCGGCTCAGCGCTGGGCTGCGCCATCGCCCTGCTGGCTCCTGCCTTCATCGGCGGGGAGGGCATGGTGACGCTCAGCTGCCTGCTGGCTGCTCTGGCCGCAGTCGCAACCATTGCAGGCCAGGGGCAGCTGCGCCGTAAACTCCCCGCCGCCATGATCATCGCTATCTTGCTGGTTTTTAGCCTGCTCGACCTTGGCTTGCGCCTGGCTGGGCAAAATGGGCTCAAGCCTTTCGAGCTGCGTATATCTCCCTATAAAAGCCTGTCCTACGCCTTGCAGGCTCCAGGGGCACAGCTCACTCGTCAGCTCTGGAATGCCTTCTCGCGGGTCGATATCGTCCACAGCCCAAGCATCCATTCCGTGCCGGGCCTCAGCTACCGCTACCTGCAGCCATTGCCAGCCATGGACGGGCTGCTGGTGGATGGGGACGACCTGAGCCCGCTGGTGCAGCGAGCCACCGACCCATATTTCACTGCCTACCTGCCCACTGCGATTGCCTACCTGCTCCATCCACACGCCAGCACACTGGTCCTGCAGCCGCGTGGCGGGGTTGATATTTTGGCTGCCTTATCATCCAGCAGCGGGCGTGTGACCTGCGTGGAGCTTAACCCGCTGATTGTGGAGGTTGCCCCGGCCTATGCCGACCAGCGCCTATCCATCCACGTGGAAGACGGCCGTTCCTACCTGCAGCGCACCCACGAGAAATTCGACATAATCGTGCTTTCACTGGCTTCGTCGTTTCATCCCGTGCAATCGGGGGCCTACAGCCTGGCTGAAGATTACTATTACACGCTGGAATCGTTCCAGGAGATGCTCGCCCATCTCACACCAGGGGGCTTGCTGGTATCCATGCGCTGGCTGCAGGACCCTCCCAGTGAGGACCTGCGCCTGTTCGCCCTGGCGGTTGAAGCGGTGAGGGCTATGGGCGGCGATCCTGCGCTGCAGATCGCTGCTTTGCGCGGCTACAATACTGCCACTGTGCTGGTGAGCAACGGGGCGTTTTCAAGTGCTGAGCTGGGCCTCATCCGCCAGTTTAGCACCGAGCGTGCCTTCGACCTCACCTACCTGCCAGGGATCAACGCCGCCGAGACCAACCGGTACAATATCCTTCCCGAGCCCATCTATTACCAGGCCTACCTTGGCCTGGTGGATGCCAGCTCGGCGGTCTCGTTTTATCGAAGCTACGCCTATGACGTGCGCCCGCCCACCGACGATCACCCTTTCTTCGGCCATTATTTCAAGTGGGAGCAAACCCCGCAGGTCCTCGCTCAATTCGGCCGGGCCTGGCTACCCTTCGGCGGAAGTGGGTACCTGGTGATCCTGGCGCTTTTGGCGCTGGCCATTCTACTCGCCATCGTCTTGATATTGCTGCCTGCGTGGTTTGGCAGGCTGCGTCGATTTGGTCCTTCACCAGTGGCTTCACCCTACGGCTGGCGCGGCCTGGCCTATTTTGGGCTGTTGGGGCTGGCTTTCATGTTCGTGGAAGTGCCCTTGTTGCAGCGTTTCATCCTCTATTTGGGGAATCCGGCTTATGCCTTCACCGGCGTGCTGTTCGCCCTGCTGGTTTTTTCAGGTCTGGGCAGCCAGCTCAGCCGGCGGTTACCGCTGCGTTTGATGCTCAGCCTGCTGGCGATCCTGGCAATACTGGAGCCGTTGATCCTTTCCTGGCTGTTCGCTGCCACCCTGGGTTTGCCGCTCGCATTGCGCCTGTTGGTGGCTGTGCTCTCACTGGCTCCATTGGGTTTTCTGATGGGTGTGCCCTTCCCGGCGGGGCTGCGCCTGCTCATGAGCGGGGGTGGGGCGCATGCTGATGAAGGGCAAAATGGTCCTGTGCAGCAGTCCATCTGCTGGGCATGGGCGGTGAACGGGGCAGCTTCGGTAGTGGCGCCCATCTTGGCGGCGTTGCTGGCTTTATCTTATGGCTTCCGCTTGGTGTTGTGGCTGGGGGCCGTGTGTTATGGGATGGCGCTGCTCACGGTGTGGCTGTTGACTGGCGTGCTTGCTCCTCTACGCCCGCGCCGGTGAAAGGCACGAACCGCACCCCGCCCAGGTTATATCCCTTCAGCTCGCCGTCCTGCAGGACGAATTTCCACAGGCTTTGCACCCAACCCTGTGGCCCGATGGGAATCACCAGGCGTCCATCCGGTAGCAGCTGTTCGACCAGGGGTGCTGGCAGGTGGTCGGGAGCGGCGGTGACGATGATGGCGTCGAATGGGGCATATTCAGGCCAGCCGTAGTAGCCATCACCCTGGGTGGCGTGGACATGCGCATAGTCGAGACTCTGCAGGCGGCTTGCGGCGCTCCTGGCAAGCTGGGGGACGATTTCGATAGTGTACACTTCTGCACCCATTTCCGCCAGCACAGCTGCCTGGTAGCCTGAGCCGGTGCCCACTTCCAGCACCTTTTCTCCCGGCAGCAGTTCCAGCTGCTCGGTCATCCAGGCTACGATGTAGGGTTGCGAGATGGTCTGCCCATAGCCAATGGGCAGAGGATGGTCAGCATAGGCCTGGTCGAGGTATTCGGGTGGCACGAACTCGTGGCGTGGCACGCGTGCCATCACATTCAGCACCGCCTCATCTGTCACACCCAGGGCTTTGATTTCTGCCACCAATTCGTCACGTTGCGTGGCGTAGGGGTCGCTGGATGCATCGTCAAGGGTGGCAGAGCTGGCGATAGCAGGTGAGGTTGGTCTGCTTGGTGGCTGAGCGCATGCTGTCAGCCATAGGAACAGTAGCAGGGTTCCGAGCAGCCTGTTCATGGGAGTGTGGTTTCCTTCCCAGCCTGGTTAGTAGTATCATACCACGATGCCAGCACAACCACGATGATTACTGGCAGACTGCGCTCACCGGTCCAGTTGAAATCAGTACTTGCCTCGCCATGGCTGCAACTTATTCAGAGCGGATAATCGATCCAGGCTACTCCTGTAATAATGATATATTAATGCCCTTACCTGCCGCTGCTGCCGAAAATGATGGTATATATACTATGGTGAGATGGTTAACGGATTATTGCTCCATCCAGTGGTTATTCGTTGTGGGGGCATGCTCGATTTTGGAGGGTGGCCAGCAGAATCTCGATGATATTCTGGCTAATTCGGGGGTCACCGCTCTAACCGTGTGGGCATGCCGGGCGTATTTTCATGGATGATTTGGTGAGAGGTTGGGTATGGTGATGCGGGTATTCGTCGGACGGGTCGTTGAAAAGCTGCGTTCGTGGCTTTCATTGTCCATCCTCGAACAGTCCAGTATGATCATTGCTTCGATCTTGTTGGGTGTGGTGGGAGCGCTGAGCGCCCAGTTTTTCCTGTTCCTGCTGCGTTGGTCGCAATATCTCTTTCTTAATCGCATCGCCGGCTACACCCCCCTGGGCCTGCCCAACGAAGGTGGCTCAGCCATTGAGATCATAGGCCCCCACGGGTTATGGCTGATACCCGTGGCCACCACCTTGGGAGGCTTGATCGCCGGAATCCTGATCTACAGCCTGGCGCCCGAGGCAGAAGGGCATGGCACCGATACCGCGGTGAAAGCATTTCACCAGGCAGGTGGGTTTGTCCGTGCCCGCGTGCCTTTTATCAAGCTCATCGCCTCGGCCATCACCCTGGGTTCGGGCGGGGCAGCCGGGCGTGAAGGGCCCACAGCTCTGATCAGCGCCGGGATTGGTTCCCTATACGGTGATTTTGCCCGCTATCCGCAAGCGCAGCGGCGCACGCTGCTATTGATCGGTGAGGCCGCAGGTCTGTCTGCCATTTTCCGCTCCCCTATCGGCACGGCGGTATTCGTCACCGAAGTGCTGTATGGAAACATGGAATTCGAAGCCAGCGCCCTGATCTACACCGTGATTGCCTCGGTGGTGGCATATATAGTTAATGGCCTGTTTGTCGGATGGTCCCCACTTTTTCAAATATCCACCACCATCCTTCCGCCAGATATTTCCGCATATTTACGATATGCGCTTTTAGGTGTGGCTGCCGGGATTATCGGTTCGATTTTCCCCATGCTGTTCTATTCAATCCGTGATGGATTTAAAGCATTGAAAATTCCCCCGCATGTCAAGCCCGCCATCGGGGGGTTGTTGGTAGGCTTGATAGCCCTGGTGGTGCCGGGAGTGATGGGAGGCGGTTATGGCTGGATCCAGGCTGCCATCGACGATAAGCTCAGCACCATCACCTTGGTGCTGCTGTTTTTTGGCATGCTTCTGGCATTGCCCCTCTCCGTCTCGTCCGGCGGCTCGGGAGGAGTATTTGCTCCCAGCCTGTTTGTGGGTGGCATGTTGGGTGGTATGCTGGGGCATATATTGCACCAACCCGTCGCGCCCTTCGTCATTGTGGGCATGGCTTCCGTTTTTGCCGGCGCTGGCAGGGTGCCGATTGCTGCCTTGTTAATGGTCACGGAAATGACCGGGGGCTATCAACTGCTGGCTGCGGCAGCTTTGGCGGTGATGTTGAGCAATTTTGTGCAGCTGAATCTGTCTTCGCGATTGAAATATAAGAGCCTGTACGAAGCCCAGTTGCCTTACCGCCATGCTTCGCCAGCCCACCAGGAAGAGGAAATCGACGAAGTGATGAAATTACTGGGCACCGAAGGCTACTCTGTGCCTCGCTCGGTGACCCACGTGGACCTGCGCAAGCTGCTGATGACCGGGATACCGGTTGACCTGCCTGATGACCGCCAGATGGTGCTGCTCACCATCCAGTCGCACAGCCCCTGCGTCGGTCAAACAGTGATGTGCATGCTCTCCTTCGATGAAGGTGACCAGGTTGAGGTAATTGGTGCTTTCCGTAAGGGGCACACCCTCTTTCCCCACGCCGAGGTACCTCTCGAAGCCGGTGACAAGCTGCTGGCCATCGTCACACCGCAGGGTCGGGAAGAGCTGGCCGAGTATATAACCTCCATTGAATAATATCTGCTAGCTCCTATTGCTGAATCCGCTTGTATCATTCCTCGGCGCTCGCCGCCATCGCTGCTGGCGCATGCCCTCGATCACTGCTCCAGGCTGTTCATTCATGGATGGAGTAGCTCAAGATGGAAGCTGTAACTGGTGGAGTAGTTGCGCCCAATCGAAATGCTGATACCACCAGTGGTCATATCATAGACTGAAGACCATTGGGTATATTCCTGTCGCACATCGGAGAGCAGGTGCATGGCCGAAGCCTGGTCGAGGCGGGCGCCTGTTTCGTTGAGGCGGGCATACAGGATGTGATAGCGCCAGCATCCGCCATCCCCCTCGGCATTGCAGCGCAGGTGGTTGGTAGCCAGGTGATAGTCAGCTTCATTGGGCAGCAACACCATCTTGCCCTGGTAATACTCCACTAACACAGCCTTACCGCTCTTATCAGCCAGCAAATAATGGATGGGCGGGCCACCGGTGAAGTCGATGTTGTATTGCTTGAATAGTTGGATGGCTTCATCCACATTTTTGGCGTGGTCAAGGGCCATGCGGATAATGCCGATCGAGCTGATAGTGGGCAGTGCCGGGTCATGGCTGGCGTCATCGGCGTATTCGTCCGGCACGGCTGCCATCCCCACGGCCAGACCATACTCGTTCATGCCGTCGAAGGGCAGCATTGGTGTGGATAGTAAAACAGTGCGCTCCGCAACTGGTATATCAGCCAGGGCTCGTGCAGCTTCAGGGCTGATACCGAAAAAAGATAAGGCTACCATTGAAACAGAGGCATAGCCATCGGGCGGGTCGGTGAACAGCAGCAGGCTGGGGCTGAAATCCCAGTCAAAGTTGCGTCCGTAATACATATCTCCACTGGTCGGCATAGAGGCGAACAGCGAGCAGGAGATATCACTGATTGCTTGTAGGCTGGTATTTGTCCAGGTGGGCTGGTAGTCACCGCTGTAGTGCATCACATAAAAGGGGTAGTCATCCAGCTTCTGCAGGCTGCTCAGCGTGGAGAATTCATCAGCAGTAAGCCCACCGGTATCCTGGGTGGGCGGTATGCTGGTCGGGCTTGCCTGAGCAGTCGGTATTGGTACCTGTGTACCCCCACTGCTGCAGCCTGCCAGACTTATCATGAATATAATCCCAATGATGGTAGGGAACAAACGGGTGAGCCGGTTATGTTGCATCGCATTCTCCTTGCACATTCTACTCCCAGCGGAAAGTCTTGAGCGAGACCAACACGCCCACGATGAGAATGCCCGATAAAACCAGCACCTCGGTGAGCAGGCTGCTCCATGGCTCACCCACCCACAGGCCGCGCAGCAGGTTGACCACATAGGTGAGCGGCAGGAAGTTTGCCACCTTAAGGATCGTCGCCGGCAGCAGCTCACGCGGGAAGCCCGCCCCGGAGAGGAACAGCATCGGGTAGAGCAGCACCATGCCCACCACCTGGGCAGTGCGAGCAGTGGGCATCAGGTTCGCTAAAACGAACCCGAGTGCGAAGAAGCTCAGGCTGCCGAGGGTGAACCCGGCAACCACGCTCAGCATGTTGCCTTCAAAACGCATGTGGTATACAAGACTGCCGGCGATGACTAGCAGGACCATACCGAGGGTAGTCATCATGAAAAGAACGATCACTTCGGCAAACATGATCACCAGCGGGCTAAGCGGCGTGGCTCGCAGCCGGCGCAATACGCCAATTTCACGGTTGGCAGCCATGGTGATGGTGAGGCCCATCAGGCCGGTGGTAGCGATGATCATGGCGGTGTAAGCTGGCACTGAGATGTCCACCGTGCCATGCCCATTCAAGATTTCGGAAGGGGTGTTGCCATAGATCGAGCCGAACAGGAATAGCATCATCAGCGGGAAAACCAGGGTAAAGAATGCCCCCACCGGCTCGCGCAGGAACAGTTTGCTTTCCATCAAGGTCATTTTCATCAAGCTCTTCATGTGAAACCTCACTCTCGTATCTTGCGCCCGGTGAGGTTCAGGAAGACATCCTCGAGGGAGGCTTGCTCGGTGCGCAGGTCGCTGAATTGGATGCCTTGCTCGCTCAACCTGCTCACCACTTCACTCACCAGCGGCACCTGGCGGCCGTTCTTTCCGTGGATAATCACTCGCTCACCATCAATTTCTACGCGGGTCTCGCCTGAGAGCGCCGAACAGAAGTCGGTTGGTAGAGTCCCTTTCAGAGTAAAGACGATTCTCTCCTCGGCACCCAGGCTGTGGATCAATTCGGATGGAGTGTCCAGGGCCACGATGCGACCATGGTCAAGGATGGCCACCCGGTCGCACAATTGCTCGGCTTCTTCCATGTAATGGGTGGTCAGGAACACCGTCTTACCCCTGGCGCGCACGTCACGCACCAGGTCCCAGGTTGCATGGCGCGCTTGGGGGTCAAGGCCGGTGGTGAGCTCATCCAGGAAAACCAGCTGGGGGTCTGGCAGGAGAGCCAGTGCGATGAAAAGGCGCTGCTTCTGCCCGCCTGAAAGCTTGGCGAAAGGGGTGGCACGCTTTTCTTCCAGCCCCAGCTGGCTGAGGAGCACCCTCCAATCGGTGGCATTAGAATAGAAGGAGGCATACAGGTCCAGGGCCTCCCAAACCTTCATGCGGTCGGGCAGGTTGGATTGCTGCAATTGCATCCCCACTCGCTCGCGCAGATGCTTGCTGTCCTCCTGCGGATCTACCCCCAGAACGCGCAGCTTGCCCTGGTCGGGCTTGCGCAATCCTTCCAGGCATTCTATGGTGGTGGTTTTGCCAGCCCCATTCGGACCAACCATGCCGAAGATTTCACCGCTATGGACTTCGAACGAGACTCCATCCACAGCCACGGTGGTCTTGTAGGTTTTCCTTAATCCTTCAACTTGAATAATTGGTTCCATTTTTCCCTCACTTGTTTTGAAGAATTGCTTCTAATGCCGCCACATGCTCTTTGAAAACCCTGCATCCTTCAGGGGTGGCCGATATGTAGCTGTGTGGCTTACGTTCGACAAACACCTTGTTGATCCTTATATATCCGGCCTCTTCTAGCTTGCGCAGGTGAGCGCCCAGGTTTCCATCGGTCACCTCCAGTAGGTCGCGCAGGTAGGTAAAATCTACCTCATCGGTTGGTTCCAGGGTTACCAGAACTGCCATGATGCGTAATCTGACCGGTTGGTGGATGGTTTCGTTTAAATTCAGCATCACTTACCACCTGTTACGCACATAAACGCCGAGGGCTATCATCCCACCTCCACCCAGTATCGCCATCCACAGGTAAAAGATATCGTTTAAGAGAAAATAACCCAGCATTGAGAGTGCCAGTAATGCCAGCCCCCACCAGGCAGAAGCGAATGACAATAGTAAACCCATCGAAACCCATCCAATGGTGACAAAGAAGATGATGAACATCGCCAGCTGTTTTCCATCCACGGGCCAAGCCACTGCAACGGCCATGACACAATAAACAAATAAAAGCAGCCAGAAGAAAGCAATACGCTTGCCGGTTGTGGTAGATGCTGAAGAGCGTATGCCCCGGTTGAGCCTGATGCCGATAATAGCAGAGATTATTCCACCTGCGATGTCCAGGCCCATCCATACATAGCTGGCGGTTTGGTTGGGCAAAAATTGAGAATTTAGAAAACCCACCATCCATATAACTCCCCACAAGATCAAGAAGGCATATGCGCCACTTCTGGATATTGCCCGGCGGGTTTTTTTCACCATCGCCTGGATGGCTGCCAGGGCTTCTTCGGCTTCATCATGGGAAATATCCACGGTAATACTCCTATAGAGCAGTGTGATGTGTAAAGTACTCTGTACTATAGAGTATTATAGGTTAAATAGTGGCAGTTGTCAAGAGGGAATTTTGATTGATTGGATTGTTGAGTGAGTTAGAAATCTAGTCCAACAGGTATGGCTTCATCGGCGCCCACAGGTCTTTCCACGCCTTGGGGACGAGCTCATTGATCACTGTGGGCGGTAAGTTGGCTGAAAATGAACGCCGGTCTTCGCTGTTGAGGTTGTACAGGATGAATGGGATGACCCAATGGGCTGGCTCGCTGTGCTCCTGGCTGTGCTTGCTGGCAGCTGCACTGATGCTCCCCTGGTGTTCCGGTGCCATCACCTGTGAAAGGGCTTCCTCTGAAAAATACTCTTCTTCCAGCTGGATATGTGGATACCACGCCTCGGAAATTTTTTCACAGGTAGAGACGATTACTTCCAGGCCCGCCTGGGGTGTGTCGCCATTTAACTGATGCAGGGCAGCAGGAATCGACGCCAATAGCTCCTCGATTTTTTGATGGTCGTTAGCCAGGCGTACGTATGGAGCGGAAGGGATCAGCTTGCGGAATTCAGGGAATGCAATCAGGTCTTCTCCTGTATGATGGGCATCCAACACCGATGCCAGGCAGTGGATATAATTGGAATAACCCGGTAATAACTTTGGGTGTACGCTCTTGCCCAGCTGGTAGGCTCTTCCGTTGCTCAATCCAATCTCGATGCCCCTGGTGATCACCCTGTGGATGGTAATCAAATCCTTTGCCAGGTTCGGGGTGTGGGTGTCCATGTTCTTTCCTCCTGTGTTTGATTTTAACGATCTGCTCCTGATTCGATCGCACATGATTCCTGTCCCAGGTTATCCGGTGGTCTTTATCTACAGTATTATTCCCCTGGAAGAAATCGTAAAACGAGTATAAACAGTTTTATACATGGATCAGGGAAGGTATGTTTAATAGAATATGAGAAAACACTATCTGGTGAAACTGGAGTAGCGGGTCGAAAAATGAGCCGATGACCTTATCGCGGCATGCAGAGCACGCTCTGATCCGGCCCTCAGGCTGATCAGGACAGATACGATCGATTTGCTCGAAGGATTGGCGTGCTAAGGATTATGAACTTATGCTCAGAAAATACACCACAATGAAAATTGCAGCCACCAGGTAAAAGATGATCGCCAGCTTTGCCATTCCCCAAACGAACACTCGATACATTCCAGCTCTATCCATGCTGCTGATGATGATGGGTGATAGCCTTCTCCCCGATATGGATATACCCTGCTCGCTTTGCCTGATTTTTCCCACCACTAGCACTTCCTCCCCCGGGGTCACCAGGCGCTGGTATACCCTCAGGCG
Organism: uncultured Anaerolineaceae bacterium; assembly: GCA_964385625.1. Classification (GTDB taxonomy): domain Bacteria; phylum Chloroflexota; class Anaerolineae; order Anaerolineales; family UBA4823; genus FEB-25. The sequence continues at coordinate 21,381 of CAYLPS010000020.1, forward strand.
CTTATTGAAGCCTAGCATTCCGGTGGTGGTGATGCCCAGGTTTTTCAGCGCGCTCCTGATCTCATCATCCACTTTCATCGCCCCATCATTCTTTACCACCACCTGGGGGTTAGATTTCAGCACCTTCACCCGCCCGGTCATGTCATCCAGCTCGAACGGTCCGGAAGTCTCTTTCAGCAGCGTATGCCAGTTGCCGCCCTTTCCATAGCTGCGGTACTCCTTAACTTCCACCTGGTAAAAGGAGCAATTAACTTGATCGATCGGGCTTTTAATTGCTTCCCCACGGATCCTGCCCTTCACCTGCACCCAACCCTTTTCTGGTAAGGTGGATATCTGGCTGGTCGGAAAGCGCAAGCTGATCAGCAGGTTGCGGATGGTTTTGGCCGAAATGATGAGTGGCGCCATGATACAGCCAATAACGACGATCCAGAAGATCCAGGTATCCATAGGTGCCTCCCATATAACACCTGTTAGACGGTAAAGGATGGGTATTCTTTTATAATTTCAGCTCGCATGCCTGGTAATAAAACGAATTCATTATAGCATGAGGCCGCATGAATCTCTGAGCCCTCGTCTGTCTTGGTGTATGAAACCTGCCAGGTTTGGGGCAGGGGTCCCTGCGGAATTAAAACCTCGCAGGTCTGGGGGAAGGATGCCTATAGATCTGGCAGGTTTGTTAGATGAGTGCCTGCGGGATGGGGAATGGGTACACGTCATGATAGTGCCCGCCTGAAACCGGAGTGAGCATCTCGGGCGTGGTATGGTACAGTGCGCAAGCTTGGCAAAGCAGCTCCGTGTCCACCAGGTGATTATAGTTGATGCCTTCTAAATCGACACAACTTCAGGGGACAATATATAATATAGCTACTCTCTATTTGTAATTACTCACGGCCACCAAATGACTCATCTTCTTCATGATATTTTATGGATAAGGGGTGGGGGTGTGAGTAATTACCTCTATTTCAGGACCATACCATGACAATCTACGACATCGTGCTGACCAATGGACGCATCATCGACGGCTGCGGCAATCCCTGGTTTTGGGGTGACTTCGCCATTCAGCAAGGCAGGATTGCCCACATCGGCCCGCGCGGGACGTTGCAGGGCAGGCGGTCTATCGATGCAGCCGGGCGCTACATCTCGCCGGGTTTCATCGATATCCACACCCACTCCGACCTCACCATCCTGGTCAACCGTCGGGCGGAGAGCGTGGTCCGCCAGGGTGTGACCACCGAGCTGATCGGTAACTGCGGCATGAGCCCGGCGCCTCTCACTGAGAATCACCTGGAAGAGATGCAGCGCCAGTGGGGGCCCATCTCCAACCAGCCGGAAGTGACCTGGGGCTGGCGCACTTTTGGGCAATACCTTCAAGCATTGCAGCAAGGTGGCTTGGCGATCAACATCGCCGCTCTCGCCGGGCACGGGGCGCTGCGTATCGCCGCTCTGGGATTGGAAGCAAGGTCACCCCATGCATCTGAGCTCGAAAAAATGAAGGCTCTTATGGATGAAGCCATGCAGGCCGGCGCCTTTGGCATGTCCACCGGGCTGGTGTATCCCCCCGGCTGCTACGCCAGTACGGAGGAGATCATCGAGCTATGCAAGGTAGCGGCCCGCTATCATGGTTTCTATGCCTCCCATATCCGTGGCGAGCGCGAGACCATCCTGCTTGGGGTAGAAGAAGCCATCCGCATTGGCCGAGAGGCGGGCGTGCCGCTGCAGATTTCGCACAATGCCCCCAAGTTTGGTGCCCCGCAGGATGCCCACGCCAACCTGAAGCTGGTGGAGCAAGCTCGCCTCGCCGGGCAGGATGTCACCGTGGATAATGACGTGCACACCGACCTGGCACCCTCTTTAACCGGCGGCCTTCCCCAGGAAATCCAGGATCTTCCTGCTCAGCAAATCGCACGGCTGCTACAGGATCCCCAGGCGCGCCAAAAAATCCGCCAGGATATCGTGGAAGACCGCAAGCCCGCGTTTGGGCCCGTGGGGCTGCTCAAGCATGCCCAGTGGCAGCGTATTACCATGCTGCATGCCCCCAACAGCCCTGGGGTGGTGGGCAAAACCCTCCAGGTCATCGCCTACGAGAGAGGTCGTGAGCCGTTCGACGCCTATTTTGACTTGATCGTCGAAAACGGTCACCAGGCAGAGGCCATCTTCGATTATATCGATGAGCAAAACATTCGCATCCTGCTGCAACATCCAGCGGTGATGATCTGTTCAGATGGGCAGGTGCTGGCGCCTTATGGCTTCTTGAATGACCCGCCGCCCTACCAGCCGTGCAGCTACGGCGAGTTTCCCGGGGTGCTGGAGCGTTACGTCCGCCAGCAGCCGGTGCTCACCCTTCAGGAAGCCATCCGCAAGATGACCTCCTTTCCCGCTCAGCGCCTGGGCTTATACGATCGTGGCGTTTTGCGCCCGGGCGCCTGGGCCGACTTGGTGATCTTCGATCTGCAGCGCCTGCACGACCGGGCCACTAATCTTTACCCGCATACCTACCCGTTCGAGAATTACCCCCACCAGTACCCGCAAGGCATCGATTACGTGTTCGTCAATGGTCAGCTGGTGGTGGATGGGCAGCAGCATACCGGCGAGCTGCCCGGGGTGGTGCTGAAGCATGATTTTTGATGGGATCCAGGTCATCATTTCGATATAACCGTCATTGCAAGGCCAGACACGACATAGCAATCCGCCGCAATTACTCACCGCTACCATATGTATCATCTTCTTCATAGCATTTTATGGATAAGGGGTGGGGGCGTGAGTGATTACATTCTGCCTCTACCAAAAAACCATCATTGCTGCGTGAAAAAAACGAAGCAATCCGCCTCTACGAATAAAAAAAATCCTCCCTGAATTTTATTGTCATCCATCTGAAAAAGTTGGTGGTTTTGTAATAACAACTTCAAACAAATTGGTTGAGATATATAACTTTCACCCCCCTTTTTATTCGCTTTGAACACTAGTCTGCCAGGGAATCCCTTGCGAGTAGCTTATACGCTCCCACCGATTGGATGAAGATGCTCATGATTGAGGCATAAGCAATCACCTTCTGCCCCACCACCTGTATCACCAGCCCCTGGGGTGAGCTCAGGCTCGGCCCAATGGTTAGCAGCACGAAATAGCCGATCAGCAGCAGGCAGAACACCGCCAACACCCAGGCATAAAATTTAGGATAACGCCGGTCGGTGAACATCACCGGCAGGTAGAGCAGCACCGCCAGGGGGAACAGGCGGAATGCCCACAGTACGAACTGGATGTGCGCAGCCTGGGCGATATCTGCCGGGGCGAAGGCTATCCCCATGAAGCTCACCCCTGCCAGCACGCCCACAATCGAGCCCAGCAGGCTGAGCAGCTTTTGCAGGCGGTTGTGCTTGAAAAAGCGCCGGAAAATGATGAAGAAAATCACCAGGCAGGCTCCTGCTCCTGCCAGCGCCGCGAAGAACAGGGCTGCAGATACCCAATTCGCCTTTCCCGACAGGGCGGTGAGCATTCCCAGGTTGCTGAGGAAATTTTGCGTGAAAGAATAGCCCGGGGCAGCATGGTTGTCCATCCAACCTCCCGCATAGGTGAGCATAGCAACCACGCTCAGCACCACGAACAGGATGCAGCCCGCGGCAATCACCACGTACATCCGGCGTGCTTTTGGGGCATCGGCGTGCTCTGTTTCCATGGGTGAAACTATACTTACACACAGGGGATGTGTCAAGTATCGAGTGATGGGGTCATGCTGATTGAAAATTCATCCATTAATATAAAAGGTGTTTTGGCTTGATTTGAGCCAACTGGGGAAAAGGTTGGTATTAATATCAGGAACTGTCCATCGGCACCAGCTTGATGGATTAAAATAATAGCATACTTGCGGTGAGAGTTAGTCGAGGATATTCATGATAGAAAATAAAGTGCCCGTTACATACCGATCCACTTTCGGCCAAAAGCTGGTGAGGCCCTATGCAATCACACTCGATGCTCAGGGCAATCTTTACGTGACCGAGTCATTTGGCGGCAAGGTCAGCAAGTTCGATGAGAACGGTAACTTGCTGCTCAGGTTCGGGGACGGCGAGGGGGGCATGTTCAGGAAGAATGGCCGCTTGAGGCAGCCTGCGGGTATTGCCCTCGACAATACTGGCACCATGTACGTGGCCGATTTCAGGCTGAATCAGGTGTATAGATATGACTCCCAGGGACACTGCCTGGGCTCATTTGGCAGCCACGGCAAGGGCGATGGGCAGTTCAACCACTGCCTGGGTGTGCGGATTGATCCGGAGGGCTACCTTGTGGTGGCAGATCAAGAGAACGACCGCCTGCAGAAATTCGACCTTCAGGGGAATTTCCGCTCGAAGCTGGGCAAACATGGCAGTGATGCCAGGGGTCAGGGCTTTTTTGATCACCCCACCGACCTGGCCTACGATGCCGATGGCTGCTTGTTCGTGGTGGATGAGGGGAATGCCAGGGTGCAAAAGTTCGATCCGCGCGGGAACTTCATGTTTAAATTCGGCAAGGCGGGCAGCGAAAAGGGGCAGTTCTCCAGTCCGCACGGCATTGCCATCGATGGGCAGGGCCGCATCTACGTGACGGATGCCAACCGAGACGAGATTCTGGTCTTCAACAGTTACGGGCGTTACCTCTACTCCTTCTGGGGTCCGATCCAGGTGGGCGGTTCATTGTTCCGCCCGATCGGCATCGCCATCGGAAATCAGGGCAAGATATACATCGCTGACAGCCGCAACAACCGCATCATGGTCTTCAGCATCGACTGAAGCATCGCCATCCTCACACTTCCGCTGCGCCAGCACTCGACCGATTCTATCCAATGTAAAAAAAAAGATTCTCCTGCTATTAATCAAAGCCCCCGATAATCACGAATTATAATTTGCATGCTGCAGAAGCTGGCAATTACTGCACCTGTTAGTCTGCAAATATTACACAGGAGGGTTAAATGTATACAACCGACCAATACCAGGGCATGCTGGCTGAGACGGTGGTCTTGCCTGGCTACCATGCCGACCTTATCAACGCCTATTTCGCCCGCCCACTGGGTGCGGGACCTTTCCCGGGGATGGTGCTGGTGCATCACCTGCCGGGATGGGATGATTGGTACCTTGAAGCCACGCGCAAGTTCGCCGCACATGGCTATGCCGCATTATGCCCCAATCTTTACTTCCGCGAGGGGCATGGCACTCCCGAAGACGTGGCTGCCCGGGTGCGCGGGGCGGGGGGCGTAGCTGACCAGCAGGTGGTTGGTGATGTGGCTGCCGCCCTGGAGATGCTCAAAGCCCTGCCTTACGTCAGCGGCAAGGTGGGCGTGTTCGGCACTTGCTCGGGTGGCAGGCATGCCTACCTGTGCGCCTGCCGCATCCCTGGCTTTGCTGCCCTGGTGGATTGCTGGGGGGGCCGGGTGGTGATGAGCCCCGAAGAGCTCACCCCCAAGCAGCCGGCGGCACCCATCGATTTCACCGCTGACCTTTCCTGCCCGGTGCTGGGCTTGTTCGGCAACGATGACCGCGCCCCCAGCCCTGAACAGGTGAACCAGCTCGAGGAAACGCTCAAGAAGCTCGGTAAGGATTACGAGTTCCACCGCTATGATGGTGCCGGTCATGGGTTTTTCTACCACAATCGCCCGAATTACCGCCAGCAGCAGGCTGTGGATGGCTGGAATAAGCTATTCGCCTTCCTGGATAAGAATTTGAAAGGAGCATGAGCATGTGCACGATGATTGCACAACAGGTAGATATCAGGGGCAGCGGCAAGGTGGCGGATGGCTGGATCAGGGTGGACACGGCCAGCGTGAGCTACGACCACCCCTTCGACATGCCGCTGGAATATACGTTGAACCTGGATTTCACCAGCCAGGCCGGTGAGGCGGGGGCACGCGTGGCGGTCGAGTTGGATTATGCATCTGCTCGCAAGCTGCTGGAAACCATCCAGGAGGTGATGAGGCAGGCGCAGGCGGGAGGTTTCGTCGACGGACAACATGGATAACACAGCCCAGATCATTCCCTACCAGGGCAGCTGGCCGCTTGAGTTTAGCAAGATTGGCGTAATTTTACGGCACGGATTGGGCAGCCTGGCCCTGCGCATCGACCATATCGGCTCGACTTCGGTGCCCGGTCTGGCAGCCAAGGATGTCATCGATATCCAGGTCACCGTGACGCGGCTCGATGAGGCTGTCCAGCGTGCCATGACCCGCTTGGGCTATGTTCGTGCCGCTGATGTCACTTGCGACCACCACCCTCCCCTGGTGAACGGTGAAGATGTTGAGTGGGAAAAGTGGTATTTCAGGCCTCCGGCTGGCCAACGCCCCACGCACGTTCACATGCGGGTGTATGGTCGGCACAACCAGCGTTACCCGCTGCTGTTTCGCGATTACCTGCGCGCTCACCCCGCCACCGCTGAAGCCTATGCTGAGCTTAAACGGCGCCTGGCTCAGAACCTGCCCAACCGGGAAGTCTATACTGATGTGAAAGACCCCGCCGTAGACCTGGTCTACCTGGCAGCCGAAGAGTGGGCAGCCGCCATCCATTGGGTGCCTGGAGTCTCAGACGCATGATAATCCTGTTAATATATATCGAGGAGGCATTATGGAAACTTTGAATACCATATCCAAGCGTTGCAGCCTGAAGATGCATATTTCCAACAAGCCGGTGGAAAAAGAGAAAATAAACACCATTCTGGATGCCGGCCGCATGGCGGCTTCGGCGCGTAATAACCAGCCCTGGCGCTTTATCGTGGTTCAAGACAGGCAGGTGATTGAGCAGGTCACCACTGCCTTCTCCGAATCCAACCAGGTCATCCTCGATTCGCCGGTGATCCTTTTTGTGTGCGCCCGGGCGATGGATGATATCATCCGCGATGGCCGCGAGTATTACCTTTTCGATGTGGGCATGGCGGTGGGCAACATGCTGCTGGCCGCCACCGACCTGGGCCTGGTCACCCACCCGATGACCGCCTTCGATGAGACCCGCGTGAAGCAGGTGCTGCACATCCCGGAGGATGTGCGCATCGTGGTTGCCACACCCCTGGCTTACCCCAGGGAAGGCAGCTACGATCAGGCCTCACGCGAGCGCTTGTTGAGCCGCAGCCGCAAGGGGCTGGACGAGCTGGTGAGTTCCGACCACTGGAGCGAACCTGAGCCGGCGTAGTGAAGTTGTTCATATACCAATATTTGCTCCTACACACAGCCTCCAGTCCCCAAATATCGGCAGCTGGCGCACCATTTCACCCTGTATAACAACCATTTCTGCAAAAGGCCCGTCCCATCATTTTTTTTACTAATTTTTTGCCACCAGCCTCTCGAGTTGTGCATCTAATTTAGTGATATTCAACAGGAGGTAAAGTATGGATGTCACGATTATCGGTACGGGAAAAATGGCCTGCGGTATATTCACCCGCCTATTGGAGGGTGGAAATTCTGTCAGTTTAGTTGGCCACACCCACTCCCTCTTATGAAAGTCCCAGGCACCACCGTGAAAATTGCGAACCCGCCCGGAAATGGTCAGCGGTCCCCTGGATGATCGATGGCGTGCTGGTATATGTAGATGACCTTCAGGCACACTTCACCCAGGCGAAGCACGCCGGCGCTACCATCCTGTCTGAGATCGAAAATGATGAATCCGGCAGGCGTTACCGGGCTGAAGATCCCGAAGGTCATCGCTGGTTTTTTTTCCAACGGAATCGGGATCAAAATACCAAAGAGGAATAATGACAGATCAGAAACTAAATCGCGACCGGCATTTCCCGGTGATTTTGTTGAATAATTTCATCCGCAGGCTGGCGAGCAACCCCAGCAAGTATAGCCAGCACGTCAAACAAGATGGCGTGGTAGCAGACCTGGGATGCGGCCCCGGCTTTTATACCTTTCCGCTGGCTGATGAGGTGGGTGAGAAAGGCCGCGTCTATGCGGTTGACTCGGATGAAAAAGCCGCTGGCTACGTGGCGAAGAAAGCCGCCCGCATGAATTACCAGAATATCGAGGCCCACGCTTCATCAGCAGCCAGCCTTGGTTTCATTCAAGATGGCTCGGTGGATTTCGTCCTGGCTGACGGCTTGATTTGCTGCATGGCTCCCCAAGACCATGCTGCCGCCGTTGCCGAGATCAAGCGCGTGCTCAAGCACGGCGCCAGGGCGTATATCATGACCACCACCGGCAGGATTAGCTTTGTAGACGACCAGGAATGGGAATCCATCTTGAGTGAATTTAAGGTGGAGGAGCGGAATTACGCCCCTTATAAGCTGAGCCGCTGGGCGGTGGTGAGTAAGAATGGGGTGGCTGACCCGCAAGGGGAATAATTGCGGCATCCATATATGGGCATGGGCTGTCATTGGCATCGCGCCTTGCTCATTTGCTCGATTTTCAATAGATGATAGAATTGAGGGCAGTAACTCGATTTCCAACCTGACCCAACCAGGAGCCCGGAATGGCGGTTTGCCCTCATTGCCAGACACTTAACCCCGACTCTGCCCGTTTTTGCTCGAATTGCGGGCAGGAGCTGCTGTTGAAATGCTCCAATTGCCAGTCGGAGCTTGCCCCCGGCGCGCTTTTCTGCATGCATTGCGGGCAGCCCGTGCAGCCGCGTAATGCAGCCGATGCCAGTCGCCTGGTCAGGCTGGCGGCTGAAACCCCTGGCGCCCTTGCCCAAAAAATGCTTTCCGAAGCCAGGCTGAGCGCTGCCAGGCGCTCGGGCTCGCTGCGCGAGCAGCGCACAATCACCTGCCTGCTCGTAGACGTGGTGGGCTCTACACGGCTGGTCCAGCTGCTGGGCACCGAAACCTGGACTGAGGTGATCAATCGCGCCTTCGACCGTATCACCCAGGTCATTTATCGTTATGAAGGCAGCCTTGCCCGCTTGCTGGGCGATTCACTCCTGGCTTTTTTGGGCGCCCCGGTGGCTCACGAAGATGACCCCCAGCGGGCAGTGCAAGCCGGGTTGGAAATTATCGCTGCCATTCGCTCCTATTCACAGGACCTCAAGCAGTCACGCGCCATTGATTTCGCCATGCGGGTGTGCATCAATACCGGGCCGGTGGTCATTGGCCCCCTGGCAGATGACCTCACCTACGATTACACTGCCGATGCTGGCACCATCAACCTCACCTCCCGCATCAAGTTCTCGGGCCAGCCCATGCACTTATTGGTCACTGAAAATACCTATCGTTTCATATCTCCCTACTTCGACTGCCTTCCGCGCGAGGCCATCGAGGTCAAAGGGATGGCTAGCCGCTTGCAGGTCTACCAGGTGCTGTCAGCCAGGGCAGTGCAGGGCCGCGCTCGTGGCTTTGCAGACCTGGCAAGCCCGATGGTTGGGCGCGATAAGGAGCTTGCAACCCTCATGCTGTCGTGTGAGGCAGTCCAGGCCGGCTTGGGCAGGGCAGTGGTGGTGTTGGGTGAGCCCGGCATGGGCAAGACCCGCCTGATCCAGGAGTGGCAGGATGCCGTCGGCAGGCGATTTTCTGGCGATGACGGTACCCCCCTGGGCAGGCAGTGGCTGACCGGGCGCTGTGTCTCTTATAAGCAGGGTCTGGCTTACCAGCTGGTGAATGACCTGCTGAAGAACATGATTGGCGTGGGAAACAGCTCCAGCGAGCCGGAAACACGGGCTGCCTTGCAGTCCTACCTGCAGCGCTTGTTTGGCGAGAAGTCAATGGATATCTACCCGTACCTGGGGCACATGTTGATGTTGAAGCTGGAAGGAGAGGCTTTGCATCGCTCGCAAATTCCCGACCCCCAGGCATTACAGATGCAACACCTGCTGGCGATGGAGCAGCTGCTCCAGGCCAATATGCAGCGTAACCCGTTGATCCTGGTGCTGGAGGACTTGCATTGGGCGGATGCTGCCTCCACTGAATTATTGATCCGCTTGCTGCCCATGGTTTCCCGCGGGCCCATCCTGTTCTGCCTGGTAAGCAGGCTGGAACGGGAATCAACCGGCTGGCGGCTGGTAAATGCCGCCCGTGAGCAGTTGGGAGATAGCCTCACTGAAATCAACCTACACAACCTGTCTGAGCGCGATAGCCGTTCGCTGGTTTCAAATTTGCTGGCCATTGAGAACTTGCCTGAAAAAGTCCGCAAGCTGATCCTACACAAAGCTGAAGGTAATCCTTTATTTATGGAAGAAGTCATCCGCATGCTTATCGATCGCCAGGCGATTGTCTTCCAAAAAAATACCTGGGTGGCAAAACATGCAATCTCAGACCGGGATATCCCCGACAACCTGCAGGGGCTGTTGCTGGCACGCATCGACCGGTTGCCCCCTGAAGCCCGCTACACCCTGTTGGTGGCCTCGGTGGTGGGCAGGAACTTTCCGGTGAAGGTCCTCTCGCAGGTGATGGGAGGCGGATGATATGAGCCTCTACAGCAGCTTGAGCACGTTGGAATCCGCCGGTCTTATCCAGGTGGCCAGGGTTGAGCCGGACCTGGAATATCTCTTTCGCCACTCCATGGTCCAGGATGCTGCCTACGCCTCGCTGCTGGAAAGCGACCGCAAACGCCTGCACCTGGCGGTGGGGAATGCCATCGAGCGGTTATATCCCGGTCGGACGAGTGAGCTGGCGGCCGTCCTGGGATACCACTTTAAAGAGGCCGGAGAGCAACAGCGCGCCATGCAATATTTCATCATCGCCGGCGATAAAGCCCTGGGCGTGTATGCCAATCAGGAGGCCGAGCAGCACTATCGCAGTGCGTTGAGCCTGGAATGCTGTGAACGGTCGCAACTTGCCTGGGTGTATTCCGGCCTGGGAGAGGCACTCTACCGGCAAAATCACTTCGCTGAAGCCGCACAGGTCTTCCGCAGCGGCATCGATGCCTATCGCTCGGCAGGTGATTGGGATGGCGTGGCGCGCTTGTATGCTCGCCTCGGACGCGTCCTGTGGTTCGCCTCAGACCGCCCGGCTGGCTTACGGGCTTGCCTGGAGGGGATGGAGCTGGTTCAGCATGCTCCTGACAGCCAGGGTAAAGCTAATTTATTACATGAAACGGCTCGAGCCTATTACTTCAACGAAGAATCGCATAAGGCATTACCCTTATGCAGGCAGGCCCTCGCCATGGCCGAGCAGCTTAACACGGTCTATGTTCAGGCTGATGCCCTGGCCACGCTGGGCATCCTTGGCGAAGTTCCGCCAGATGAAGCCCTGGCAGCTCTGCAGAAGGCAATTGAGCTGGCGGAGGTTCACAGGTTGTTGCAGGTGGCCGTCCGTGCCCACATCAACCTGGGAACCATGATCCGCACATATGAGGGTGATAATAATATTGCCATGGAGCATTTTCGAAAATCGGCCGAGCTCGCCAGGCTCCGCGGGGTTGCCTCAGAAGAGTTTTTAGGATTGACCAGCTATATCAACTGTTTATTCGCCCCGGGTAAGCTCAAAGAAATCGAGCAGGAGCTCCCCCGCCTCGATGCACTCATCGCCCAGATCCCCAATCCTCTGCCCAACTACACGGTGAAAAAGTTCATCCACGCGGTGCTGAGCTGGTATCGCGGAAATTGGGACGAAGCAGTGACCATGTTTTACCGCTGCCTGGAAGAATACCGTGAGCAGCAAAATAAAGAATCGATAGAGCAGGTGCTGGATGAGCTTTCGTGGATCATTTTAGAAAGGCACCGTTGGGGAGAGGTCGCTGACCTGAGTATCCTCGATGGCCTGATGGACGAGGCCTTACAGCTCGTAGAGCACGGTAACTCGAATGAGCGTATATGGGCTTTTGCACGCCTATCGGTGCTGCGCGCCCGCCAGGATAGGCTGGCGGAAGCCCGGAGCTGGCTGGGTAAAGCGCAAGCTGAGATGGTGCAAAGGAAATTATCCTGGGATGAGCGTCTTAGCTTGGAATGCGAGCTGGAGATTGCTTCAGCCGGGCAGGACTGGGACGCAGCTGTTGCAGCCAGCGAAAGGTTGGTGCAGCTCAACCAGCAGATTGGTTTCAGGCTGCCTGCCGCAATTCACCAGCTCTATTGGGCATATCTTTGCCTGAAGCGTGCTGGCATGGCAGACTTGGAAAAAGCCGAAAAATTGTTGCGCCAGGTAATTTCGGAGTTTACCGAGATGGGGGTGGGTCATTTCCCGGATATCGCTGAAAGACTGCTGGGCGAAATCCAATCCAGGCAGCGCGCCCAGACGCTCGACCACCAACAAATGACCCGCGAGCTGAAAAAAGCCCGCCAGGTGCAAGAGAGCCTGCTGCCCGAAAACCTGCCCCAGTTGCCCGGTTATGACCTTTCGGTGCTGCTGGAGCCCGCCCATGAAACCAGCGGAGATTTTTACGACTTCCTGCCCCTGCCAGGTGGCAGCCTGGGGATGGTGATCGCCGATGTGACCGATAAGGGCACCAGTGCCGCCCTGTTCATGGCCCTCAGTCGCTCTTTGTGGCGCACCTTCGCCGTCGATCACCCATCCGAGCCGGAGTTGGCTATGCTTGATACCAACCGGCGTATCCTGGAAGACACCCACGGCGGCCTGTATATTACCCTGCTGTACGGCATCCTGGATCCAGGCACAGGCACTTTCATCTATTGCAGTGCGGGACACCACCCGGCTTTGTTGCTGCGTTCTGCTGGCGGCTCCCTTGAGTTGCTCAGGCACACCGGCATGCCGCTGGGCGTGATGGAGGATGCCGGCTGGGAGCGCCTGGCGGTTAAGATCGAGCCTGGTGATGCCCTGGTGCTGTATACAGACGGTGTCACCGATGCCCAGGACATAAATGAAGATTTATTCGGCTTGCAGCGATTGCAGGATACATTGCGCAGGCAGAATGGGAAGTCTGCCATCGATATTCGCGATGCTATCCTCAGTGAGGTGCGCCGCTTCCAGGGAGAGGCTCCCCAGGCGGATGACCTCACCCTGCTGGTATTGGTAAGAGACAATGCTCAGCGCTCATCCTCCTGAAATGACCGCCCGGGATGTGCTGCAGCTCATGACCCTCTTCGAGCAGGCGCATATCGAGGTGATCCTGGACGGTGGGTGGGGGGTGGATGCCCTGCTGGGCGAGCAAACCCGCACGCATGCCGACCTGGATATCGTCCTCCTCTACCAGGATGTGCCCCGCCTGCGTGAAACCCTCGCATCAAAGAGCTACACGGATGTGCCCCGCCCCGATACCCGACCGGTCAACTTCGTGATGGGCGACGCGCACGGTCGTCAGGTGGATATCCACACCTACACCCTTGACCGTGAAAACCACCCCGAGCAAGGGCTGGATTACCCCCTTGAATCGCTGCGTGGCACGGGCAGCATCCTGGGCCATGCCGTTCGCTGTATCGATGCTCGCAATATGGTGCAGTTTCACACCGGCTACACTCTTGACCAGGACGACTACCTTGATGTAAAAGCCCTCTGTCGGCGCTTCGGCCTGCCTCTACCTCCCGAGTATGCCCGGTTTGAGAGGTAGCGCGCTGTAGCAGCAAGGGTAAAACCGGCAGCTGTTCCGTCATTGGCAGCAGGCGCGCCAGGACCTGCTGGCTTGCCTGGTCCCGGGTAGCATCACCAGCCATCAAGTCTGTCCCCGGGAACCTTGCTCATCATCTTGCGGAGAAATCCAATCGTGCATCAAGCGTAAACTGATTAATGGTGGTATATCCATAAACCGGCTTGTATATATGCAGTTTGTATGTTGGTCCATCGTTGATAATTGGCTGGGAAGAGAGGGTCACATTCTCGATTCGGTTATATAATAAGCACTTAATATCAAAGTGCCCGTGCCATTCCTAAAGTATAGTCGATAATCATCATTGACATTTTCCAGGAGACATCTATGGATATCATGGTTGAAACCAGGGATTTAGCCAAGACCTTCGGCAGCCCTCAAAAAGGAGAGGTGCAAGCGGTGAAAGGCATCAGCCTGCAGATCCAAAAGGGGGAGATTTTTAGCCTGCTGGGGCCTAACGGCGCCGGCAAGACCACCACCATCTCGATGATCAGCGGGCTCACCCAGCCTACCCGCGGCGATGCCTTCATCGGTGGCTTCTCCATCACTCACCAGCCTCTCGAAGCCAAGCGCCTGCTCGGCGTGGTGCCCCAGGAGGTTGCCCTCTACCCCACCTTGAGTGCCCGCCAGAACCTTGAGTTCTTCGGCCAGATGTACGGGCTGGGCGGCCAGGACCTGAAAAGGCGCATCGATGCCATGCTGGAATTCGTGGAGCTCAGCGACCGCCAATCCGACCGCATCGAGACCTATTCCGGTGGGATGAAGCGCCGCATCAACATCGCCGCCGGCCTGTTGCACGACCCCCAGGTGGTGTACATGGATGAGCCAACCGTGGGCATCGACCCGCAGAGCCGCCGCAGGATCCTGGATACGGTCAAGCAGCTCAAGGAGCAGCGTGGCATGACCGTATTGTACACCACCCACCTGATGGAAGAAGCCCAGGAATTGAGCGACCGGGTGGGCATCATCGATCACGGCGAGATCATCGCCATGGGCACGCCGGGTGAGTTGGTCCAGCAAGTGGTCGAGCAAGACCGGCTGATCTTCAAGGTGGGCGAGACGCCGGTGGCTGACGACTTGCTGACGCGCATTCGCTCCTCGGTGGAGGGGGTCACCCAGGTCACCTATGATCCGCCCGGTGAGAGTGGCGAGAACAAGGCCAATGTCAGCGGCTTGCTGATCGTCAATGCCATGCGCGGCCGCAAGGCCCTGCCTTTCATCCTTCACCTGGTGGAAGACGCGGGGATCAATATCGATTCGGTCGAAGTGCGCGAGCCCGACCTGGAAGCTGTCTTCCTGCACCTCACCGGGCGAGCCTTAAGGGATTGAGATGAAGAAGCTCTGGACGATTGCGTTTAAAGATATTCGCCTCCGCTTCACCGACCGCACGCTGCTCATCATCATGCTGGCAGCACCGCTGGCAATTTCCACCATCATCGGCCTGGCCTTCGGTGGGTTGGGTCGCTCTGAAAGCCCCATTCAGCATATCCCCGTGGTGGTCATCAACCAGGACCAGCCAGGTGCTTATGGTGTTAACTTTGGCGACACGCTGGCCGCATTGCTCATTGCAGGGCAGCTGCCAGCCGGCACGAGCGCAACGATGCAATCATGCCCGCAGGATACCAGTGGCTCCTCCAGCTCTGCAGTCTCCGGTGACAGCCTGTCTGAGCTGATCCATGGTATCAATTTTGACCAATCGGTAGCCCAAGGGCTTGTTCAGGAAGGTAAAATCAGTCCCCCTGCTGCTTCCACCGGCAGCCCTGCCTACCTTGAGCAATCCGCCAGGGCAGCTGTAGATAAGGGCTTGTATACCGCCGTGGTGATCATCCCGCCTGGTTTCTCCACTGCCCTCACCAGCCTCTCCAACCCCCAGCAGGCGCCCTCCACATCCAGCGTCACCGTCTATGGCAATGCGGGTAACGGTCTTTCGGCGGGCATCGTGCGCAGCGTGGTTGATTCGATCACCGCCCAGATGGTCAGCGGTAATATTGCCATCGGGGCCACCCTGGGTGAGATTGTTGCCCGGCAGCCTGCCTTGCTATCGAATATTACCCAGCAGGATGCCTCCAACCTGTTCGTGTGTGCCTTTGCTCCCGGCAGCAACCTGGTCAGCCTGTCTCAAGTACCCGTTCAGGCTGTTCAAACCAGTTCGGCGGGCATATTGCTGGTCACCTTCGGCTCGGCCCAGGCGCTGTTCTTCGCCCTCTTCACCGGGCAGTTCGGCGTGCTCAGTATGTACGAGGAGCGCCGTAACGGCACATTGCAGCGCATCCTGGCATCGCCCACCTCACCCTCCACCATCCTGGGTGGCAAGCTGGTGGGGGTATTCGTCAGCGTGATATTCCAGCTGGTGGTGCTCATTCTGGCTCTCACCCTGGTGGGCAGCCTGATCGAGGGTCGGGCGGTGTTCATCTGGGGCAACAACATCGGTGGGCTTGTCCTGCTGCTGGTGGCCGTTGCCATAGCCTCTTCAGGGCTGGGGATGTTCCTGGCAGGTGTGCTCAAGGGCGTCGAGCAGGCTGAAATCGTGGGCTCGGTGCTGAACATCGGCCTGGGGGTGCTGGGGGGGCCTTCGGCTTCCAATTACCCCGTTCGGTCTCCCAGTTCTCGCTGATCTACTGGGGTCGTGATGCTTTTGATACCCTGGCGGCCGGTCGCGGCGATATTTTCCTGAACATCGGCGTCCTCTGTGTGGAGGGTGCCGTGTTATTTATCATCGGCTTGCTGCTCTTCAACCGCAAGTTTGAAGCCTGAGGTGCGTGATGTCAAAAATATGGGCTATCATCCGTCAAGATTTACGCATTTTCCTCACCAACCGTTCCAACCTGCCCAGCTTGTTGCTGGTGCCCTCGGTGATGACGGTAATCATCGCCCTGGTGAATGGTGGCGCATTTGGCGGTGTGGCTATCCGTCGCCTGGATGTGATCGACCTGGACCAATCCCAGGCTTCGTCCCAGTTTTTAGACGCCGTGCGCCAGGCCAATCCTGGGCTCACGCTATGCCCCATGGATAATAACGCCCAGGATATCTGCGGATTAGGTGCCTCCAGCTCACTCACCGAAAACCAGTCGCTCGATCGCGTAGCCAACTCCGATTCGCTCGCCTTGCTGGAAATTCCCTCCGGCTTTGGCGCTGATATGGCCGCTCAACAGCCGGTCAGCCTCACCTACCGCAGCACCAGCAGCTTTGGCACCTCGCAATCAGCCCTCGAAGCCGTTCAGGCCGCCGTATCTCAGGTAAACACGGCTGCTGTGGCAGCTCGCATCGGTGTGGCAGAGATCGACAAATTACAGGGCACCTCCATGACCAGTGCCCAGGGTCAGCAGCTTTCCAGCGCTCTCTACCAGCGCGCCCTCGACCTGCAAAAGCAAAATCCCATCACCATAGACTTTTCCCTATCTGCTTCCAGCCAGCCCCAATCGGTGGGGGCCAGCCTGCAATATGGATTGGGCCAATCGGTGCCGGGTATGGGCAGCATGTTCGTGCTGATGACCATTTTTGGTGGCATGTCTGCCCTGATTATCGAGCGCCAGCAATGGACCCTGCCGCGCCTTGCCATGATGCCCCTCTCACGCAGCACCCTCTTAGCGGGCAAAATCCTGGCCCGCTTCTGCCTCGGGCTCATCCAGTTCGCCGTGGTCTTCATCGTGGGAGGCATCCTGGGGATGAGCTTTGGCGAAGACATTCCGGCGCTCATCCTGCTGGTCATCGTCTACACCCTATGTATCACCGCCCTCTCGTTCGCTGTTGGCTCGGGTCTGAAAAATCCCGAGCAGGCCAGCGGATTTGGGCTGCTGCTCACCCTCACCCTGGCGCCCATCGGCGGCGCCTGGTGGCCAATGGACATCTCGCCCAAATTCATGCAGGTTTTTGGGCATATCTCGCCCATCGCCTGGGCCATGGATGGCTTCACCGCCCTCACCTATCACCAGGCGCACCTGGTGAACATCCTGTTGCCGCTGGGCGTCCTCTTGGGCATGACCATCGTGTTGTTTCTTATCGCTGTCCCGCGCTTCCGTTACCAGGTTGGCTAGGTCCTAGTGTGTTCTTTTCCCCCGCTGCTCGGGAGCCTGTCCTCGCAGTTCTTTGGGGGCCATCCCCCTGGTATATGGGGGAACCAGCGATCTGTGCGGCTGAAGCTGCTTGGACCGGCTTCCTCTCGGCCTTAGATGGGATGGCATCCCATCTTTAATTTTTATTTCACCATGATATTAAACGTAAATACCTTTGCAGATGCCTTTGAAAGACTCCTGCGTGGTGAAATAAACAAAAACCAGATAATTTGTGGTTTAATTAACCTGTTATTTTGAGAGCATGCAAGCATCAGATTTCTATAGGAGGAATGGTATGACTGATCAATCCCAAAATCCCAACCCTGAAGCTGCCCCGCCTCCCCAAAAAGACTGGCGTGAGCTGCGATATGAAGAGCGCATGGCGCGCCGTGAAGAGCGCCGCCAGCGATTGGCCAGGCGTGGATCTGGCTGGTTTTGGGGCTTGATCCTGGTTATCCTGGGGTTGATTTTCTTGCTGCAAAATTTGGGTTATAACATCCTGGTGAACTGGTGGGCCCTGTTCATCCTGATTCCAGCCTTCTGGTTGTTCGCCGGCGCTTGGTATATTTACCGGGAAAATGGCAGGCTTACCCGTGGGTCAACCAGCTCATTCGTATTGGGGGCGTTGCTCACCGTCCTCGCCTTCATCTTCCTATTTAACCTGGCCCTGGGTATGTACTGGCCAGTAGTGCTCATTATCGGTGGTCTAGGTCTGGTGATATCAGCTTTTTTCCCCAGGTAGCGCAGCCGGCATAGCCACCGTGTCATTCTGAGCTTCGTGGCTGGCTGGCAGGCTATCCTCAACCTGGCACAGCACACCGCTCCTATTCTTCATGACATTTTGTTGATAAGATCTCGAAAAACAGGCTGCACAGGTTGAATTGCCCCTGTGCAGCCTGTTTTTCGAAAGATTTCCCCTACCCCGCACGCGGGGGAGGCGAAAAAGGGGTGGGGGTGTGGTGATTTACTACATCATAAAAGAAGAGATGGGCTACAATAAAGGAATTACATGCCTGGAGATCGCCCGTGATTGAAATTCAACCAGCCCAGGTCTCACCCGCCATAAGGGCATTATTTCGCATGGATATGCCCACTGGCGTGCGCTGCCTATCGGTGCTGGGGGGTGGAAACGCCGGGCGCATCTTCGTGGATGACTTGCCGCAGCCTAAAATGAGCCTGGTGTGGGAGCAGGACGACGGCACCCTCTACCGCGGGGGCGTTACCGATTGGCAGGTGGTGGCAGGTATGGTGGCTATGCTCAGGCAAAACTCGGTCGTGGCGCTGTCATTCAGGGATGGCGACCCCGGCGTGGCAGATTTCCCTGCCGACCCCGATGCCGGCGCAGAGTGCGTTGAGCTGGAGCGCCCTGCCCATGGCAGTGACCTGTCTCCCTTCTTGGAGCTGCCCGCCGGTTATCAGGTTTTCCGCATGGGCCGCGACCTTCTCGAAAAGAGCCCCCGCCTTGACGAGACCCTGCACCGCTATGGTGACCTCGACCGCCGCCTGGAGACCGGCCTGGATGTGTGCCTCTTGCGCGGCGATGAATTCGTGTGCGAGGCCGGCGCCGACATGGACGTGGGCGGCATACGCGAGCTTGGTGTGGTGGTGGAGCCGGCATATCGCCATGGTTGGGGCTTTGGCACCCTGGTCACCGCCCACCTGCTCAGTTGGTGCGATGAGCTGGCTGTTTCCACCTACTGGGATTGCGTGAAGCTGAACATAGGCTCGCTCAAGATTGCCCGCAAGTTGGGTTTCCGCAATGAGCGCGGTTATAAATTGCTGGCTTGGTTTCCACCGAAAATAGAATCGGGGCCGGGTTGAAATCCTCACCGAACCTTAGCCTGGATGATCAGCCTCCGCTTTTTCGAAAGGGCAGCGCGAAGGTTCTGTTTGCACTTATTGTTACCGTGCTGCATATGTTGCTTACCGGGCTGCTATTTATGCTGAGTTTTTCATTGGTGATGGGTAGCGCGGCTGTTGATCAACCTCTCTCATTGGTTGGAGAGATAGTTTATCGCCTCAGCCAGCTTTTCCAGTGGCCGTTGGTGATTCTCTTGGGTCGCTCAGAATTTCTAGCTGAAGTCCTGCCCGCTTACTCTGTCATTTTTATTCTATTTTTGAACAGCTTGTTATGGGCACTTGTAATCTTGGGCATCATCCTTGGTATTATGAAGTTACAATTTCAGCAAAGGTGCAGAACGGCCATTTAGAATCTGGTAAGACTGTTTTATAATTTTTATAATTACGCCTTCTGGAAGTGATTGATCATAGCGGATATTTGCCTCGTGCACCCGAAAAATGAGCGAGTATGAACCGCCCCGAAATACCAGGGTCAGGATGTATTCCCGTCTTGGAGGTAGCTGATGAAAGAAGAACGGATAAATACCAGTGAGCAGTACTTGCACAGCCTGCGTGGTCGTAAGCTCAACGTTTACCTGATGGGTGAGCGAGTGGATGAGCCCGTAGACCACCCCATGATCCGCCCGTCGGTAAACGCCATGGCGATGACCTACCTGCTGGCGGAGCAAGACCCCCAGCTGGCCACCGCCCGCTCCCCGCTTGCCCCCGAGAGGGTGAATCGCTTCCTGCACGTAGCCCACAGTGCCGAGGATGTGGTGCAGCAGAACCTGATGCAGCGGCGCCTCGGGCAGCTCACTGGCACTTGCTTCCAGCGTTGCGTGGGCATGGATGCCCTGAATGCCCTCTACTCGGTCACCTATGAGATCGATGCACAGCACAATACACCCTACCATGCCCGCCTGGTGGAATTCATCCGCCAGATGCAAAGGTGTAATTATGTCATCGGTGGAACCATGACCGATGTGAAGGGTGACCGCAGCAAGAGCCCTTCACAGCAGGCTGACCCTGACCTGTATGTGCACGTCAGCCGGCGCACCAGCGATGGCGTCTACATCCGCGGCGCCAAAGCCCACCAGACGGGCTGTGTGAACTCGCACTGGCTGTTGGTGATGCCCACCCTGCGCTTGAAGGAGAGTGAGAAGGATTACGCCATCGTGGGGGCCTTGCCCGTGGATGCACCCGGCATCACCTACATCATCGGCAGGCAGTCTTGCGATACGCGCTCGCTGGAGGGCGATATCGATCCGGGGAATGCTGCCTACAGCGGGCAGGAAGCGCTGGTCATCTTCGAGGATGCCTTCATCCCCAACGAGTTGGTCTTCATGGACGGTGAGTATGAATACAGCGCAATGTTGGTCGAGCGTTTCACCGCCTTCCACCGGCGCAGCTACGTGTGCAAGGCAGGTGTGGGTGATGTGCTCATCGGGGCCGCTGCCACCGCCGCCCAGTACAACGGGGTGGCTCAGGCTTCGCATATCCGCGACAAGCTGGTGGAGATGACTTTCCTCAATGAGACCATTTACGCCACTGGCCTGGCTGCCTCGCACCAGAGCCGCCCGACGGCCTCGGGAGCTTACCTGTGCGATGTGCTGCTGGCGAATGTGTGCAAGCAGCAGGTCACCCGCGTCACCTACGAGATGGCCCGCCTGGCGCAGGATCTGGCCGGCGGCTTGATGGTAACCTTGCCCTCCCAGGCTGATTATCGCCACGCGCAGCTTGGTCCAATGCTCGAAAAATATCTTAAGGGAGTTGAAAGTGTGCCCGCTGAAAATCGTATGCGCATCCTGCGTCTGGTCGAGAACCTCACCCTGGGCAGGAATGCCGTTGGATACCTCACCGAAAGCCTGCACGGGGCGGGTTCGCCACAGGCTCAGCGCATCCAGATCCAGCGCCAGATGGATCTGGAATTCAAGCAGCAGTTGGCCCAAAAGCTGGCGGGGATTATTAATCCCAGGAAAGAAAGCTCGATATGATTTTAATCTTAAATTGCTCCTGATTTGCTGATGAATCGCATACTTTGGTGTAAAATGTGTCCTGGATTTCCAATATGACTACAATCGAAATAGTTCCACTCCAGCAGATATATTCCGGTTATATAAGCTATAAATTTAAGGAGGATGCCATCGAACCATAGACTAATCTCGATAACCCCAAACCAAACAACCTTAACCCAATTAATTAAAGGAGAGAGATCGTGAAAAATAAATTCTTGACCTTGATCGTCGTGCTTGTCATCGCCAGTTTTGTGCTGGCAGGCTGCGGTGGAAGCTCTAAGCTGGGCACCGCCGACAACCCCATTATTGTCGCATTCGAACCCTCTGGTACTTCCCAAGAGATCACCGCTGGCGGGCAGGCATTGCTCGACCTGCTCTCGAAGGAGACCGGCCTGACCTTCAAGGGTGTTGTACCCACCTCCTACGCTGCCCTCACTGAAGCCATGGGGTCGGGCAACGCCCAGATCGGCTGGATGGCCACCTTCGCTTACATCCTGGCTCACCAGAAGGGCTATGCTGATGTGGCTCTGATCACCCAGCGTTTCGGCTCAGATCATTACGGTGCCCAATTCATCGCCCGTAAAGATGCCGGTTTCACTCCCGCCGCCAATACCCCGGCTACTGAAGATGAATTGTCCACCCTGTTGCAATTCAAGGGTAAAACCGGCTGCTTCGCTGACCCTGAGTCCACCTCGGGTTATGTCATCCCGCTCATCTTCTTGAAGAAGGCTGGCCTCACCGATGCCGACATCCCCAACCCGGTCTTCACCGGCGGGCACACTCAAACTGCCACCTCCATCTACACCGGTGGTATCTGCGATTATGGCGCCACCTTCGTGGATGCCCGCAGCAATATCGCCAAGGATCATCCCGATGTGAATGATGTGGTGGAAGTGGTCTTCCAGACTGAACCGATTATCCCCAACGATAACATGTCATATGCTCCGGATATGCCCCAGAACCTGCGCGACCAGGTCACCAATGCCATGGTGAAAGTTGCCGGCACTGAGGAAGGCAAGACAGCCCTCAATGACCTGTACCAGATCGGCGGGCTCACCCTGGCTGATGATACGGTCTATGATCAATTCCGCAGCTACCTTTCAGCTTCAGGGATTGACCTGAGCCAGTACGTAAAGTAGCATTTTCGTCTTTTCCAAATTGGGGAGAGAAATCCCATTTCTCTCCCCATGTTGTATATCGGGAGATTTTCCTTGCTGCAAATCGAACACCTTACCAAGATTTATCCCAACGGCACCGTGGCATTAAAGGATGTCAGCTTTAATGTCGAGGATGGCGAGTTCCTGGTGGTAATTGGGCTCTCGGGGTCGGGTAAATCCACCCTGCTGCGCTGCATCAACCGCCTGATCGAGCCCACCGAGGGCCGTATCGTATGGGATGGCACCGACGTCACCAAAGCAACCGGCTCCGAGCTCAAGCAGCTGCGGCGGCATATCGGCATGGTTTTCCAGCAATTCAACCTCGTCAAGCGTTCCAGCGTGATCACCAACGTGCTTTCCGGTCGTCTGGGCTATGCTGACACGTGGTCGAGCATGCTGGGCCTCTGGTCGAAGGAGAACCACGAGCGAGCCATCAATGCCCTCAAGCGGGTGGGCATCGCCGATAAAGCCAGTGTGCGCGCCGATACGCTTTCAGGAGGCCAGCAGCAGCGCGTGGGCATCGCTCGCACCCTGATGCAAGAGCCCAGGCTGATCCTTGCTGATGAGCCTGTGGCCTCCCTCGACCCCGTGCTCTCGCACTCCATCCTCAAATACCTCGAGGTGCTCAATAAAGAGGGGATTACCGTGATTTGCAGCCTGCACTTCCTCGACCTGGTGCACCGCTATGCCACTCGCGTGGTTGGCCTCAAGGATGGGGTAAAAGTGTTTGAGGGTCTGCCCGACGAGATCGACCGCGCCAAGTTCAAGGAAGTTTACGGCGAGGAAGCCCAGGAAGTGCGCGCCACCACAGTGGAGGAGGGGTGAGCGAAGGGGCGCTGCTCTCCACCACCCGGCGGAGGCGCCAGCCTTTCCTGGCAATCTTGCTCTCAGTTCTATTTCCAGGTGTGGGCCAGATTTACCTGGGGGAGCGTTACCGGGGCGTCACCATCCTCATCAGCGAGCTGGTCAGCCTGGGTACCGCCTTCTGGTATCATGTGCCTGTCTGGTATGCTGTGCCGGCGGTCATCTGGTTGTGGAATATCTGGGATGCTTACAGTCTGCTCAGCGACTCGAAAAAATCCCTGCTCATCATCTTCATCGCCATGCTGATCATGGGTTACGGTATTGGCTGGCAGGTAACCGAGATCGATTTAACCGCTTTCACCAGGAACCTTGACCGTGCCTCCGCCATCGTCGGCCCCATGTTTCACCCCGATTTTATCGATCATCGTGAGACGCTTAAAGCCGCCTGGAGTCCTATCGAGGTGCCCTGTGGTCCTAATCCACCACCAGCCACCAATACCGTCAATGGCATCACCCTATCTCTCAGCACCGATTGCACCTATTTAGGTGGCACGTTCACCCTGGATGCCAGTGGTTTGCAGCCCAACACGCAGACTGAAATCTACTGGTCCACCCCCATCGGCGATCAGCTGCCCTTGGGTGGCGGCCATGCCATGCCCTTGTTGGTCGAAACCGACAGCGATGGCAAGCTCCAGGCGACCATTACGGTGCCCCCCACTGCCCTTTCAGCCGCGCCTGACCCCACCCTGCCTCTTGAGCACCGCGTGTACGTGCAGCAAACCCAGCAGCTTCCCGGCTTTGTGCTTTCCAAGAACGGCGGTTACCTGGTGCAGGGCATCAAGGAGACCATCTTCCTTGCTCTTATCTCCACTACCTTCGGCGCGATAATCGCCATCCCGGTGGGCTTTTTGGCGGCCCGCAACCTGATGGGCGGCAACCCCTTCACCATGGGTATTTATGTGGTTGTGCGCACCATCCTCAACATTATTCGCTCCATTGAGCCCCTCATCATTGCCATCGTGTTCGTGGTCATTGTTGGCCTTGGCCCCTTCCCCGGGGTGATTGCTATTACCATGCATACCGTGGCCGCATTGGGTAAATTGTATTCCGAGGTCATCGAGGGCATAGATCCCGGTCCGCTGGAAGCCATCCGCGCCGTGGGTGGAAACTGGGCCCAGATGGTCCGCTACGCGGTCATCCCGCAGATCGTGCCCCCCATCATGTCCTTCACCATCTACCGTTGGGACATCAACGTGCGTACCTCCACCATCATCGGCTTCGTCGGTGGCGGTGGCATCGGCTTCTACCTGTACCAGTGGATTATCAAGGGTGATTACAGCGCTGTCGGTTCTTCATTCATCGCCATCGTAATTATCGTCATGATCTTGGATTTCGTCAGCGCCCGTCTCCGCGCCAGGCTGGTGTAAGATGGATCCCAAAAACCCCAACCACCGCCGCTCCTACCTCACCTATTTCCTGGTGCTGTTAGCTATTGCTGCCTATGTGTACGGCTTCGGGGTCACCCAGATTAACCCCGTCAAGCTGGTCACCTCCCTGTCCAAGGGCAAGGAGATCATCTCAGACCTGCTCAATCCCGACCTGTTCACCCACGAGACCCAGCAAACCACCCTCGACCTGGCTTTCCCGGTGCCGTGCGGCTCGGGCGCGCAAGCCTCCCCGGCTGATAGCGGTCCGCGCATCACCACCAGCGTGGCCTGCGCCAACCCGCGCGATATGATCACCGTGCAGGGCTACGACATGGAGCCAGATTTCAGCGTTAAGCTGCAGTGGCTGCTGCCCGATGGCAATGTGCTCTTCTCCGACCTGGCCAAAACCGATGCCAGTGGCAACTTCACCAAGCAGATCGAGGTCAGGCCGATCGTGGCTGCTTCCGGTGGGGTGGTCAGCCACCTGGAAGCTGTCACCAATGTGCCGGTGGGTGGGATCATCCCCAGTCGGTCGCTGAAGGATGTGATCAACAATATCATGGTCACCATCTTCATGGCGCTGTTGGCTACTTCCGCCGGCACCGTCATTGCCGCACCGGTGAGCTTTTTGGCCGCCCGTAATATCATGGGCAACCATACCTTGGGTAAGGTCGGCTATACCCTCACCCGCACCGTCCTCAATGTCACCCGCTCCTACGACTCGCTCGTGCTTGCCACGGTATTTGCCCTGTGGCTCTCCTTCGGGCCATTCCCGGGCGTGGTGGCTCTCACCATCGTCACCATCGCCTCGCTGGGCAAGCTGTTCTCAGAAGCCGTGGAGAACATCGATCCCGGTCCACTGGAAGCAGTGCACGCCACCGGGGCCAACGCCGCCCAGGTCATCCGCTATGCCGTCATCCCCCAGATCATCCCCGACTTCATTTCGTATATCATCTACCACTGGGATATCAACGTGCGCATCAGCACCATCCTGGGTTTCGTGGGCGGCGGTGGGATTGGTTTTTATCTCAGCCAGCGCATCAATGTGCTGGAATATCGCCAGGCCGGCACGGCCATCTGGGCCATCGTGGCGGTGGTGTGGGCCATGGATTTCCTCAGCGCCGAAATTCGCAAGAAAGTGACCTGAACCGCTTTCGAAATTTGGTTTTTTAGGCAGCACCCCGCGTATCGGTCTGTGTGGCTTTACCCTCCCTTTGCCGGGTCGGCTTAGTATTTCCTTGGGGAGTGAAAACATGAAATCCGTCGTCATTTACGATTCACAGTACGGTAATACCGAGAAGGTTGCCCGTGCGATTGCTGATGTGCTCGCTCGCCATGGCGAGGTCACTGTCCTCAAGGTTGGACAGGCGCGCCCAGAGATGCTTGCCGGCATGGATTTGGTGGTCGTCGGCTCACCCACCCAACAGTTCAGGGCAACCGCCGCCATGCGCGATTTCTTGAAGGCCATCCCCAGGGGCAGCCTGCAGGGAATCCACGTCGCCGCCTTCGACACCCGCCTCACACAAGCCTTCATCGACAAACACCCGCCCCTGCCGTTTTTCGAGCGCATTTTCGGCTACGCCGCCGAGCGTATTGCCAAAGCCCTGAAGCG
The DNA here is from genome assembly GCA_964385625.1 of uncultured Anaerolineaceae bacterium. Lineage (GTDB taxonomy): Bacteria > Chloroflexota > Anaerolineae > Anaerolineales > UBA4823 > FEB-25. The sequence goes on from CAYLPS010000020.1 coordinate 47,698, forward strand.
AAAGGGCGGCAAGCTGCTGCTTCCCGGGCAGGCTTTCTACGTTGAGGATACCGAGGGCCCTCTTTCAGAAGGCGAGCTGCAGCGAGCTGAGGACTGGGCGCAGAAATTATTCGCCTAGGGGCATCCGCACCGTCCACTTTCGCCATCACGCCGCCAACTTGATCGAAATTCACCATCCCTTACAACCATAAACCAGGAATGAATTTGAACCCAACGATTCTCGAATTAGAAAAAGCCCCATGGAGCGCTGGCCCAACGGCGATTCCATGGGTTTCCTCGAGCTTTCCGCCGGCGAGATTTGCTACGTTCACCCCGCTCAAACCAGGCCCATCATCGGCCTCGAGTCCTATCGCCCATTCATGCAGCAGCTTGTGGGGCAGGTCCATTTTGACCGCTCCGAGTTCATCGACCCGCAGGTGGTGCTGTTGGGCAGCGCTGCCATGCTCAGCTACAATTTCCGCTCTTCGGTGCTCGACCCCGCTGGCAGGGTCACCTCCCGCACCCCCTGGAACTACACCGGGGTCTTTGTCCTGCGTGAAGCGGGCTGGAAGATCATCCATAGCCACTGGTCGTTCATCCACGGCAAGATAGAATAGTCCAGCAGGTGGGGATATGATTTCCATGCCGCGACTGCACCTTTTCGAATTCACCTACCTGCTGGGATACCCTTTATGAGTAGCCCGGTTGGTGAAGAGGGAGGCTGAGTTTATGCTCGGAATATGGAACCCATATGCGAATACATATCTGATCATAGGCGGCATAGCCATGCTGGCAGCCTCTTGTTTTTGTTGATATTGATTAAATCATCCAAAAGGAAAGGAGAAAAAATGATTGCTATCAGGTCAGCGTTTCGCTATATCCTGGGATTCATGATCTCTGCACTTTGTCTGACCTCGGTGGGTGGAAATTTATTAGACCACAGTAATGCACCACTCCTCACCAATTCTATGTTTGCCCAGGCTGCCAGCCTGCCTGCTACGAATGGTATTTATTCACCACTTCCAAGTCTCTATCTACCCCTAACTTTTAAAAATTTCAGCGCAATCGATGGCGGGAAAATTGCCTTCGTTTCCGAGCGTAATGGGAACCCGGAAATATACTCGATGAATTACGATGGCAGTAACGTCACCCGGCTGACCAACAACCCGACCACTGACCAAAATCCCGATTGGTCGCCAGATGGGTCGATGATTGCTTTTGAATCTGATCGGACTGGAACTTACGAGATTTATACGATGAACGCAGACGGCAGTTTGCAAACCCAAATCACCAAACTCGGACATTGTTATGGTCCGCGATGGTCACCCAATGGCAGCCGCATTGTATTTTATACTTCCCAGAACTTCCAGCCAAACACGCTATATACCATGAATCCTGATGGCAGTGACCTCATTCCTATTGATACGACCATGGATTATCCAGACCAACCGTCCTGGTCGCCGGATGGCACGGAAATCGCCTTTGTCAGTTCTGATCCCACACCAGGTATCTACGTAATTCATCCTGATGGCAGCGATGAGTCCCTGCTACTCGCAGTATATTATCTGTCTTACTACGCCTGGTCTCCCGACGGCTCTGAGCTGGTGCTAGCAAAAGCGCATCCTCCCCAATTAAATTCCGATTTAGACCTGTATGTTATCGATACTGGCATTACAACCCGCATTACCGAAACGAATGTCAACCATAACTCGGTGAATTGGTCACCTACTGGGCGGCACTTGATTTTCGCTTCACAGATGACATTTCCAGGAAATTTCGATATCTATACGATCACCCCAGATGGCGGAAATCTGATCGATTTGACCAATAACCCGGCTCCTGATTCTGAACCAGACTGGACGCGATAAACCTACAGCGGTATAAATCGCTCGATTGGGTTAATTCTCATCTTAATTTTTCCGGACATCAGGGGGTGATGGTCACTGATGGTGATACGCTTGGCGTAGGCGTGGCGGGGAATGGCGCCAGCACCTCGATCTCGCGCCACGACACCCACGAAGGGCTCTCGCTGGTGAGCACCCGCACGTAGCGTATGCCCCTCAGCGGTTTACCCGGGGCATAGCTCAGCACGTCGAAGTCGAACTCGGCCCCGATAAATTCTTGTGCCTGCTGCATGCCCTCCCGGCTGGCTCCCACCCACAGCTGGTGCGCCACATCCCCCGCCGGCCACTGCCCCACCGTCAGCCTGATCTCGCCGATATCGTAGGCTGCCCCCAGGTCGATCTCGATCCACTGCGGCGGGAAGGCCCCCGCGCTCCACTGCGTGTTTGGGTCGCCGTCCACCGCCATGCTGGGGTCCTGGTCGGGCAGGGCCTCTGAGGCGCTCACCGCCTTGCCCAGCGCCAGGTTGCGCCCGGGCAGCGCGTTGATGAGGCAGGCGTCCGGCTGGTTCTTGGGCGCCAGGGCGCTCAGCAGCGCGTTGTGCCCGTCCACGAAGCCCCAGGTGGCATCCAGCAGCCCCGCCGGCGAGGGGTAATAGCCATCGTAGATCCAGCCTTTAAAGCCCACCTGGCACGAGGCAGCGATCCAATCCTGCACCGCGATGGCCCCCTCCGAAACCTGTGGGTAGCTCCACGTGGAGGCGCCCACGCTGCCCATCAGCACCGGCTTATCCACGTGCAGCCCCAGGCCGAAGTTCTGGGCGGCTTCTGCCAGGCTCAGCCCGTTTCCGGGGCTGGTGTGCAGGTCGTAGAAGTCCAGCGCCGAGTTGGAGAGCAGGCCGGCAACGTCCACCTGGCGCTCATCCGCCTCCCGCCATTCGTTGGGGCTGTTGGGGGCGGTGAACCCCATGCTCACCAGCGCCGTGGGGGCATAGGTCAGGATGGTGCTGCGCAGCTGGCTGATGTAATAGCGCATGCCGTCCAGCGCCAGGGCTTTCTTCTGCGCCACCATGTACATGTCGTAAGTCTTGCCGTTGGCGGCGGTCACCTTGCCGCTGCGCAGCGAGAAGGGCGGCCTGTCATATTCGTAATAGCCCTCGCTCAAGAGCTCCCAGCCCAGGATGGCGTCGAAAGGCGCCTTGCGCAGCGCCAGGCCCACCAGCAGGTCGGCCCAGTAGCGTTGCGCGGCCTGGATGCCCGCCTGGGTCAGCACCTGGGCGTTGCGCCCGGGGCTGATCGAGTCGTTGGAGGCCTGGTCAGCCAGCCCAGCATAGCCTCCCAGCTCGGGCAGCCCATTGGAGGCCAGCAGCACGTGCAGCCGGTTATCCTTCGCCAGCGTCAGCAGGTCGCTGAGGTTGTCCAGGTAGGCCGGGTTCAGCCCCTCGCCGCCCTGCACGCCGATGCATGCATCGCCGCTGGCGCAGCCGTCCACGCTGATGCGCAGGGTGTTGTAGCCGGCTGCCGAAAGCGCCTGGAAGTCGGCCTGGGTGCGCTGGTGGTCATAGAAGCCCACCGCCAGCAAGCGGTCTTCGTAATAGTCTTGCATCGGCACCAGGATGGCGTAATTCACCCCCCGCGGCGTGAAGCTGCTGAGGGTGGTGCGGTCATACAGCTCGGCGATGCCGTAGATGCGGTGAATGGCGATGCGCTGCTCGGCCACCGGTGGTGGCGGCGTGGGGCGGGTGG
>CAYLPS010000021.1:0-19466 GCA_964385625.1 uncultured Anaerolineaceae bacterium
CTCTTAATCAGTTGGTTGAGGGTTCGAGTCCCCCGTGGGTCATTATTTTTTTTAATCAGTTGCCCTCTATTGGTGGTTCAAATCACAGCTATAAAGGGTCCAGGTTGGTCTTGTGGCGATGGGGGAAAAATAGAGCATTTATACAGGTTCATTGTAGTAGAATGCATGCGATTGGCGAGCGGGTGGCAAGCGGGGTGAAACGCGAAGGGGGATATAATCGGACCAAACCACCTGACCGGCACCGATCCGGCAGGATGGTTCAAGTTGGGGTCAGGAATGATCTTTCCAGCGAGAAAATAGAAGGAAATTGTATATGAATGATAATGAAGACAGCCAATCGCAGACGGCAGAGGGTTCCGACAGTGTAGCACAGGGAAGCTTCGACCTGCTTTACCCATGCGGCTGGATGCCGAAGGATACCCACACGTCGAGCGCATTATCAGCTTCTGCCTGGCATGATCTGGGGATCGATCTGCTAGTGGCGGCTTTCAGCGGGAACCGCAGTCACCAGCAGGAGATCAGGACAGTATTCAGCCAAATCATCCGTGATCCACAGGTGATCCGCTACCGGCAGGATGTCTTGGAAGACATGTTGTGTAACTCAGACCTGGTGGAGAAGCTCACTGCGCTGCTGCCGGTCATCGACGCGCTAACCGACTTCTCATTCCAGCCTGAGCGTGGATTAAACCGGCTGCACGAGGTCAGCTGGCGTATGGGCGAGCTGCAAAGCATCATTGACTGCGTGGAGGGGTTAGACCAGGTGCTTGCGGAGTTCCAGGGTAAGTTCAAATCACAAGGATTACGGGGGCTGCTGGCAGCAGTTCGTATGCTTAAGGAGAAGCCTGACTACCATAGCCTGGTCAGAAATCTTCCCGAAATGCTGGCTAAATTACAATCGTGTGTCAGCATCACCATCGGGGTGAACCTGGATCCAAAGCTGCGGCCCGTGCAGGCCATGCTACTGGCGGTGAATGACAAGCCGTTCACCACGCAATCACTGATGGGCAAGCTGTTTGGGCGAGGCAAGGAGAATGCTGGTATCGCCCCATTACACTCTGTGCCACAGCGAATAGTGGAAGGGCCGTATGCATTTCCGGTGGACAGCGAGCTGGGTTGGGAGGTGGAGCCCACCATGGTGCCCTTATTTGCAGACTTGGCGAAGATACTCGAGAAAACGACCGCGCCAATCGCCAGCAAACTGAAGGAATACACCGGGGTGCAGAGCGGCTTTCTGAGCCAGCTGCGCCAGAGTTTGATCTATTACCTGGGGACGGTGCAATTCATCCGGCGCTTGCAGACGGCCGGGCTGCCCATGTGCCGCCCTGATATTTGTGATCTACGGGAGAGGCTGTGCAGGATCAAAGGTTCGTATAATGTGAGCCTGGCGATACGCCTGGGCGGCAGTGATGGAACGCAACACCTGCCCAAGGTGATCGTCAGGAATGACGTGGATATCATGCCAGAAGGGCAAATTCTGATCCTCACCGGGCCAAATCAGGGTGGAAAAACAACTTACATGGTGGGAGTTGGCATTGCCCAGCTGCTTGCACAGGCCGGATGTTTTGTGCCGGGTGAACAGGCTCAAATCAGCCCGGTGGACAATATCTTCAGCCACTTCCCCATTGAAGAAAAACCTGAGGCTAACGCGGGGAGGTTTGGCGAGGAAGCCATACGGCTGGAGCAGATATTCGAGCAGGTAACCGGTGACAGCCTTGTTTTACTGAACGAGTCGTTATCCAATACCAGCTTTGGGGAAAGCTTGTACCTTGCACAGGATATCGTGCGGATTTTACGACGGGTGGGGGCAAGGGCAATTTACTCGACTCACCTACACGAGCTGGGCAACCGGGTAGAGCAACTCAACCAATCGGTGAACGGCGAGGGGAAGATTATCAGCGTGGTTTCATCCCCCATCGATGAGGATAACTCTGCGGTGCAGTCAGGCGTGCACCGCAGCTACAAAGTGGAATCAAGGCCGCCGCTTGGGCAAAGCTACGCCAGGGAGATTGCCGGGCGATACGGCATCCGTTACGAACAATTGGAGAAAATATTGGCGGACCGGGGGGTGATAAAAGTGTAAAAAGCGGGGTGCAAAACCACTGCTGGGATGTTATACCAACCTTAATTTATGAGGCAACCAGGCAGCAGAAGACTGGGAGTATAATGACACCCATCGCTAGCGGGGTGGCTGGAGGGTAAGCTAACCAACCCGGGCAACGCTGGATGATCATCGCCAGGTGGGGAGATTTTGGCGGAAGATGGGAGGCTAGTCCATGAGCATATTAACCATCAATAGTGGCTCTTCAAGCATCAAGCTGGGCTTGTACGAGATAGCTAAGAGCGAAAAGCTGCTGCTTTCGGGGTCGCTGACGCGCATCGGACTTACTGCGGGGGCTTTTACGGTGCAAGATGCGGATGACAGAACATTGGTGGACCAGGCTGTTGAATTACCCGACCATGAGACAGCCTTAAAGTTGCTATTCGAGTGGCTTGAAAAGTACGCCCCAGACCGAAGCCTGGAGGCGGTGGGACACAGGGTGGTACAGGGAGGTCAGAAATACCGCGCCCCACACCGGGTGACACCAGAACTGATTGCTGAGCTGAAAGAGCTGGTGCCGATTGCCCCTGATCACTTACCCCACGAGATCAAAGCCATCCAGTACACCAGCCAGGCATACCCGCAGCTGGTGCAGGTGGCGTGTTTCGACACCGCATTCCATCAAACCATGCCCCACCTGGCACAAATAGCAGCGCTGCCCAGGTATTACCAGCACGAGGGATTGATCCGTTATGGATTCCACGGACTGTCGTACGAATATATTATGCAGGAGCTCCGCAAGGAGGCGGGAGCAGAGGCGGCTGATGGTCGGGTGATCATCGCCCACCTGGGAAACGGCGCCAGCATGGTTGCCGTATGGCATGGCAAGAGCATGGATACGACGATGGGCTTTACGCCTGTCAGTGGATTGGTGATGAGCACCCGTTCAGGTGACGTTGACCCGGGAATGTTGATCTACCTGGTCCAGGAAAAAGGCATGCGCCCATCCACGCTGAACGACATGATCAACCAACATGCCGGGTTATTAGGGGTATCGGGGATCAGCTCGGATATGCGGGACCTGCTGGAGAAAGAGGAAACCGAAGCATACGCCCACGAGGCGATAGAGCTGTTTTGCTACCAGGCGAGCAAGCACCTGGGGGCGCTGGCAGCGGTGATAGGCGGCGTGGACACCCTGGTCTTCACCGCTGGGATTGGAGAGAACGCACCGGCGATACGCCAGCGCATCTGCCAGAAGCTGTCTTTTTTGGGTATCCAGGTGGATCGTACCCGCAACAATGCCAACGCAGCCATCATCTCGCCGAGTGAAGCGGCGGTTACGGTGAGGGTGATGAAGACGAATGAAGATTTGATGATGGCCAGGCATACATACACGTTAATACATAAAAAATCATGGATTGAGGGAGGTAATGATGGCCAGACAATCGAGCATACAGGTTAAAAGTGTGAAGAATCCACTTAGCGCAGGCGAGCTGCATAAAATTGACTCCTATTGGCGGGCAGCCATGTACCTGTGCGTGGGCATGATCTATTTGAAGGAAAATCCCTTATTAAAGGAGCCGCTCAAGTTCGAGCATATAAAGAAGCGCTTGCTGGGGCACTGGGGAACTGATCCGGGGCAGTGTTTCACCTGGGTGCACCTGAATCGGATGATCAAGAAATATGATCTGAACATGATCTTTATCTCAGGCCCTGGGCATGGCGCGCCGTCCATGCTGGCGAACGCTTACCTGGAGGGGATGTTTTCGCAAGCATATCCTGAGGTAAGCGACGATGAGCAGGGGATGAAGCTGTTCTTTCATAAGTTTTCATTTCCAGGCAATTTGGGCAGTCACTGCACGCCGCAGGTGCCAGGCTCAATGCATGAAGGCGGTGAGCTGGGTTATAGCATCGCACACGGCTTTGGGGCAGCTTTCGATAACCCCGACCTGATCGTGGCAGTGATGGTAGGGGACGGTGAGGCTGAGACAGGCCCGCTGGCAACATCCTGGCACTCCAACAAGTTTCTCAACCCCCAGCGCGATGGAGTCGTCTTGCCCATCCTGCACCTGAATGGCTATAAAATCGCCAACCCGACCATCCTGGGCAGGATGAGCAATGCAGAGCTGGAAAGCCTGTTCAGCGGATATGGGTATAAGCCATATTTTGTGGAAGGTTCCCAACCGGAACGCATGCATCAGCTGATGGCAAGCACACTGGAGGCGGTCATGGGGGAGATCAAAGCGATCAAGAAAGCAGCGCCACGTGGATTCGATAACATTTATCCACGTTGGCCGATGATTATCCTGCGCACGCCCAAGGGTTGGACCTGCCCGAAGGAATTGGAAGGGCACCTGCTGGAAGGCTTCTGGAGGTCGCACCAGGTGCCTTTTGAGATCGAGCATAACGAGGCGCACCTAAAGCTGCTGGAAACCTGGATGCGCAGCTACCAACCCGAGAATTTATTCGACGCTGATGGCCGCTTGCTGCCCGAGCTGAAAGAGCTGGCTCCCATGGGATTAAAACGAATGAGCGCCAACCCGGTGACCAACGGCGGCTTGTTACGTAAACCGCTGGAAATGCCTGATTTTCGCCATTATGCCGTGGAAGTGGAGGGGCACGGCAAAACCACCGCACAAAACACACGCGTGCTGGGCAACTTTTTGCGCGGTGTGATGAGTAACAACATGACCCGTTTCAGGGTGTTTGGACCCGATGAAACTGCCTCGAACCGCCTGGATGAGCTGTATCAGGTGACGCAGAAAACCTGGATGGAGAAAATCCTGCCGGAGGATGCCGATGGCAGCGAGCTTTCACCGGAAGGCCGGGTGATGGAAATGTTGAGCGAGCATACCCTGGAAGGCTGGCTGGAAGGTTACCTGCTCAGCGGGCGGCATGGGTTGTTCGCTTCTTATGAGGCATTCATCCATGTGATCGACTCGATGTTCAACCAGCACGCCAAGTGGCTGGAAAAGAGCCAGGCTGTGCCCTGGCGGGCACCGATCTCCTCGCTGAACCTGCTGATCACCTCGGTGGTGTGGCGGCAGGACTATAACGGGTTCAGCCACCAGGACCCCGGCTTCCTGGATATCGTGGCCAATAAAAGCGCCGGGGTAACGCGCATCTACCTGCCGCCAGATGCCAACTGCTTGCTATCGGTGGCGGACCACTGCCTGCGTAGTGAGGGGTATGTGAATGTGATTGTGTCGGATAAACAGGAGCACCTGCAATACCTTTCGATGGAGGAAGCCATTGTTCACTGCACCAAGGGGATCGGTATTTGGGATTGGGCGAGTACCGACCAGGGCAGCGAGCCTGATGTGGTGCTGGCATGCGCAGGAGATATCCCCACCATGGAAGCCCTGGCTGCGTCAGCAATGCTGCGCCAGCACTTCCCCGACCTGAAGCTGAGGTTCATCAATGTGGTGGATCTGTTCAAGCTTGAACCGCATAGCCAGCACGGCCATGGGCTCACAGACCGTGATTTCGACAGTCTGTTCACGCTGGATAAGCCGATCATCTTCAATTTCCACGGCTACCCCTGGATGATCCATCGACTGGCTTACCGGCGCAACAACCATAAAAACATGCATGTGCGCGGTTACAAGGAGCACGGCGATATCAACACCCCGCTTGACCTGGCCATTCGCAACCAGATCGACCGGTTTGACCTGGTGATCGACGTCATCGACCGGGTTCCCAAGCTGCAGGTTTCCGGGGCGCATGTCAAGGAACGGATGCGCGACTTGATTGTGGAAAATTCCGCCTATGCGCACGAGGAAGGTATCGATAAGGAAGAAATAACCAGCTGGAAATGGCCAGGAAACTAACTAAAACGGGCAGCGGTGATAGCTGCCCGCCAGATAATCCTGTCCAGTTAGCACCGGCTTGTAGCAGACGCCAGGCCGTCAATCACTGGCCTGCAGTGTGGTTCATTCATCGATTGTGCCCAGGTAAGCCAAGGACCTGATTCGCTGGCGGTCTTTGGGATCGCCCACCCGGCTTGCGAGCAATGCCACAGCTTCAACGAGCAAGAAGAGCGGGAAGGTGAGAATGCTGCGCAGCATCATGCCGGACATGGTGGTGCGGTCTGACAGCATGTCGACCAAAGCCTGGGTAGTATACGGGTTAGGAGCGCCCAACATCAGGCACAGGTCTTCGAAGGTGTAAAAAAATTTCGCCACGCCGATACCCAGCATGTGGTGTAGCCCAATTTCCCTGAAAACCATGCGCGGGTAACGTTCTGGGTGGCCTGATAGTATTGCTTCGGCTGCCAGGCGCCCGCTTTTAATAGCGTAGCGGATGCCTTCGCCTGAGAGTGGATCCACCAATCCGGCAGCATCACCCACTAACAAAGTGCGCGAGGTGGCTATCTGCCCTTTACCCATATAAAGTGGGATGGGGTGTCCGTAAAGCGGAGTGCCGTCGAGGGGAATGCCGTAAGAGGCCATCACGCGCTTCAGGGTTGCCTGTAACTCGCCATGTTTTGGGTGCAGGGCAGCGATACCAACGGATAAATGGCCGGCTTTTGGAAAAATCCACAGATAGCCCTGGTAAATTTCGCCGAAAATAAACAGCGGACGATCACGAAAGCTCTCCATGATCGGAGGGGCCACCTCGACCTCGGCTTCGATGGCGGCGGCAAGGCCCTTTCCTTGTCTCAGGTTAAGAGAATGCGCCACTGCTGAGCTTGCCCCATCCGCCCCAATAAGATAATGGGACTCGAAACATTCACCAGCCTGGGTTTCCACATGAACCCCCTGGATGTCTTCAACGACCGTGCGGATTGCCACTCCCTGGCGAAGCTCGACTTTGGCTTGCTCAACCAGCAACTTGTCAAATTGGTCTCGCATCACCATGCCAACCTGGTAGCGTTTGATGGGTACGGTCACGGTACGCCCATGATAGGCATAGCTCATGGCTTTCACATTACTCTGCACCGCGGGCTCAAAAGAAAACGGAAATTGCCGTTGGAGGAAATCGATCGACAAGCCACCTCCACAGGTTTTATAGCGGGGTAGGTTCTCTTTTTCGATCACCAACACCCGCTTTCCAGCCTGGCCGAGGAAATATGCGGCGGTGCCACCTGCGGGTCCGGCACCAGCGATGATCACATCATAGATATCATTCATCAACGCACTCATATTTGGCCAGCCTCATTTTTTCCAGGATCAGCTCCCTTTGCATCAGTCGATTGTGGGCATTGGAATCATGGGCAGGAATGGTTTGCACTCGAATGGCATTGATCGTTTATAAGCAAAAAGTTTTACGCTTGCCGTCAGGCTGGCGTAAAACTTTTCGGCATAGAGATATTCACAGTAAGCTATTTGAAACAGGCAACGTTTTATCTGTGAATCGTCCCGTTTTACCTACCGCGATAGTTACGACGGCGAATTAGACGTTGATCATCCTCAATCGGAATACGAATGGGCTCGGGCTTTTGCTCATGCTCCTTTCGCAGGCGATAAACCAGAACTCCAGCTCCAACCAGGGAAAGCACAATTATAGTCGTTAACATCTCAAACTCTCCTATCACCCCAAAATCAGGGAACCATTATGGGTGGATATATTGATTGATGAATTTAGCAGGTATCTTCTTCTCCATATCCTTTCCCAAATCGTATTCTAATCTCAAGCGTATCAACCTGTCTTTAAGTTAACCTAATGTCCAGGTTAAGAATTTGAAGTTCGATTTCTACCTCCCCGAATAGTTCCATCCATACGCAATAAGCCAATATATATCTAAATCATCCTAATTATAATGTATTGTGCTGAATTATACGAGAAGATTAATGAGCAGCAATATATGATGCATCTTAATCCCTCGGTCAGCAATTGAAGAAGCACTTTTACCTTGCAGGCGTGCATAGTTGTATCTCGATCATTGTGTCGTTTAAATAGCTTGATTCGGGATAAAATTTAGGGTATTATGAACCGAGGCAGCGGGACTTGAGATGGCGCCTGAGCCCTGCGGTTTATTCGACTTGGTTTAACTGTGGAACAGTTTTTATCAACGGAAACCCAGATTATTGAGCTGCTCCTGGTTGTGGTGGCGGTTGCTATTTTTGCGCGTCGACTGCGCGTTCCGTACACTGTAGCCCTGGTAGTTGTGGGATTGGCGATCACCTTTCAAACCGCCATCAAGTTCGAGCTCACTCCTGAGCTGATCCTATCTTTATTCGTGCCGCCGCTGATCTTCGAGGCTGCCTTTCACCTGAACCTGGCGGAGCTACGCCATAATCTCCCGTTGATCCTGGTCCTGGCCATCCCGGGAGTCATACTGACCACGTTGATCATTGGTGGGCTGCTGGGGCTCGGCGTGCAGATCAGCCTGCCAATTGCCTTGGTGTTCGGCTCATTGATTGCTGCCACTGACCCTGTGGCAGTAGTGGCATTGTTCCGGGCCTTGGGAGTGCCAAAGCGCCTGTCGGTCCTTATTGAAGGAGAGAGCCTGCTCAATGATGGTACCGCAATCGTGGTTTTTAACTTGATGGTGGCAATCGCCCTTACCGGAAAGTACAACTTCCTGGACAGTGCGGCGCAATTTTTTAAGGTGTCTATTGGTGGGGTTATGGTCGGGCTGCTGCTGGGGTGGTTGATTGCCCAGATCATCTCACGGGTAGATAATTACCTGATCGAAACCACCCTGACCACCATCCTGGCATTTGGCTCCTACCTGGCAGCTGAAAGGTTCGGTTTTAGCGGAGTCTTAGCCGTGGTGGCGGCAGGGTTGGTCAATGGTAATATCAGCCCGCAGGGGATGAGCCCAACCAGCCGGATTGTGATTTTCAACTTCTGGGAATATGTGACCTTTCTGACCAACTCTTTCGTGTTCCTGTTGATTGGATTGCAGGTGAATATCTCAGCCTTGCTCGCCAGCTGGCAACCCATCCTGTGGGCCATCCTGGTGGTGTTCGTGGCACGCACCATCGTGGTGTATAGCCTGAGTGGGTTGGTCAGGCTGGTGTCAGAGCCGGTGCCGATCACCTGGCAGCATATCCTGAACTGGGGCGATCTGCGAGGCGCTGTCAGTTTGGCGCTGGTGCTAAGCCTGCCGGCCAGCATGGGGGCTGATCGCGACCTTTTGCGAACGATGGCTTTTGGAGTGGTGCTGTTCACCCTGCTGGTGCAAAGCACCACGATGAAACCGCTGATCCGCTGGCTGAAGATCATCACGCGTACGGATGCGCAGGTGAATTATGAGCTGCAGCATGCCCGGCTGACTGCCCTGCGCAATGCAGATGCTCGCCTTGATCACCTGCATAATGAGGGCATGCTTTCCAGCCACTCGTGGGAAAAGCTCAAGAGTTATGTAACCCAGGTATCCGCTTCACAGGCCAAAAAAGTTCGCGGCATTTTAATGGCTGACCCAGCTCTAGAAGCCGAGGAGTTGGACACGGCCTGGCGGGAGGTGATGCGCGCCCAGCGCTCCTCGCTGCTGGACCTGCGTCGTGACGGGGCGATTACAGACGAAGTGTATGAGGAGTTATCTGCTGAGGTGGATGCCCAGCTTAGCGAAGGCTTCCCCGCCCTCCCAGAAGAAGCCGAGGCACGCACCAGGTTCGTTGAAATGAAGATCCCAGATAATTCCCAGGTGCTGGATAAAACAATCTCAGACCTGGGCATACCCCGCTCAGCAGTGCTGGTTTCAGTGCAGAGAGGCGATGAGATCATTATCCCGCGCGGCGATACTGCATTACACGTGGATGATGTAGTGACCGTACTATGCGAGCGGGATTCAATCGAGCAGGTGAAAAGCATATTTTTAACCCCATACGAAGAATTAGGAAATGAGAACAGCACGGCAGAATCGGTGGACGATTAGTTTATCGCGCTGGTTGGGACAAATCCAGCTATCCGAGACCATTCTACTGTGGGGATTGGCACTGGTGGTGGGATTGACCACCGGCGTGGGGGTATGGCTGTTCAAGGAGTTGATAAATCTCATCCAAACGATCGGTTACACCCAGCTGGGCGCGAGTTTACGTTCCATTGGGAGCTGGTCATTTTTCATCCTGCCAGTGATTGGGGGGTTATTGGTGGGGCTGGTGATGTACTTCCTGGTAGGACACGAACGGCATAGCGGAGTACCTGGGGTGATGGAATCGGTGGCACTGGCAGGTGGAAGGTTGCGCTATCAGCGTGCCCCGGCCAAGATGCTGGCGGCAGCCGTCTCAATTGGTAGCGGTGCGTCGGTGGGTCCCGAAGACCCTTCTGTGCAGATTGGGGCATACCTGGGCTCTATGGTAGGTCAGCGGCTGCATTTCTCTGACGAGCGTATGCGCGCCTTGGTGGCTGCAGGTGCAGCCAGTGGCATTTCTGCAGCGTTCAACGCGCCCATCGCAGGCGTGTTCTTTGCGCTGGAGATTGTATTGGGAGAGATCAGTGGAAGCGCTTTTGGCGAGGTGATGCTGGCCTCGGTGGCATCAGCGGTGTTTACCCAGGTTGTGAGTGGCACGCAGCCGGCCTTTCAGATCCCGCCTTATATCTTCCATATCAACTGGCAGCTGCCGCTGTATCTGTTCTTGGGATTATTTGCCGGGCCAGTGGCAGCAGCATATATCCGCATGATCTATCTCACAAGAGATATCTTCGCCCGCTATAAGCAGATCCCGGTGTGGTTGAAGCCAACCATTGCTGGCTTGATTGTGGGCCTGGTTGGATTGCTCGCTCCCCAGATCCTGGGTGTGGGTTACGACACGGTGAGCCAGGTGCTATCAGGAGCCAGCACCGGTATCGTATTTTTAATAACCCTGGCACTGCTAAAAGTAATCCTGACACCCACCAGCCTGGCAGGTGGATTTATTGGTGGTGTGGTGGCCCCTTCACTGTTCATCGGCGCCACGCTGGGTAGCGCCTTCGGGCAGATTGCGGCGCTCATTTTCCCCACCCTGGGCATCCACGCCACGCATTTTGCCATGGTAGGCATGGCAGCTGTGCTGGCAGGTGCCATCCATGCTCCGCTTACCTCCATCATCCTGCTATTCGAGATGACCAATGATTATCACATCTTGCTGCCTGCCATGTTCGCCGTGGTGGTAAGCCAGGTGATTTCACAGCGCCTGGTGCATGGTTCGATCTATACCCTGGATTTGGCACGCAAGGGCATCCGGCTGGAGCGTGGCAGAGACTTGGAAGTGTTGGAAACCGTTATGGTGGGCGAGGTGATGCAGCCAATGCCCTTCACTCTGCATGAATCCGACAGCCTGGCGCGAGCCTCGGAATTTTTCCTGGAGACCCACCATCATGGGGCGCCGGTGGTCAACGGCCAGGAAGAACTGGTGGGTATTTTCACGTTAAAGGATCTGGATGCGACCCAGGTGAGCAGCTGGGCCAACATTAAAGTGGGGGATGAGTGCACCCATGATCTGGTGGTAGCTTATCCTGACGAAACGATCGGATCCGCGCTGCGTAAAATGGGGCAGCGCGATATCGGACGTATGCCGGTGGTGGCGCGTGAAAACCCTCACAAATTACTGGGTTTACTACGCCGTGGCGATCTGGTGCGCGCTTATGATGCCGCGCTAACCCGCCATGCCACCAGGCGCCATCTGATCAACCAGACCAGGCTGGATGCGATCACGCCGGAGGCGGTAATGGTGGTGGAACTGCAGGTTCAGAAAGGATCACCACTCTCGGGAGAGACATTGAAAGCCATCACCTGGCCACCGGATAGCATCGTGGCCAGTATTCGCCGCAGACAAAAGGTGATCATCCCCCATGGAGACACGGTGTTGTTACCCGGTGATATCCTGGCGGTGGTGACGGAAGCCTCATATTCCGAGGCGGTAATGCGCCTTGGAGAGCCGCGGCCTCAAATAGAAACTTAATAAAGCAGGGTTCTATGCCGATCAAACCTCCCCATCTATACCGGCTGACCGTGGAAAGGCGTAATGAGGTCTTACAAGAATTGGACCAATCTGCCTCGCCAGGATTCAGCTATTTCTTCATGATCACCCTGTCATGTGCGATAGCCACGTTTGGATTGCTGACCAATTCGGCCGCCGTGATCATCGGAGCGATGCTGGTTGCACCATTGATGTCCCCCATTCTCGGGTTATCGCTGGCTTCCGTGGCTGGACGGCAGAGGATGTTCCGCAGGTCGTTTATCTCATTAATCGTGGGGGTGGTGCTCTCCGTGGCGCTTGCCGCACTGTTGAGCCTGATCGCAAAGGAGCTGCCGTTTTCAATTTTGGTGCAATTGCCGGGTGAAGTGCTCTCGCGCACGCAACCCACCCCGTTTGATCTTGGGATAGGCATTGCAGGAGGGGCCGCAGCGGCATATGCTCTGGCTCAACCCAAGCTATCTGCCGCATTACCAGGAGTGGCCATCGCCACTGCGCTAATGCCGCCAGTGTGCACCATTGGGATTGGGATTGCCGTTCAGAATTCCGGCGTGGCATTGGGAGCTACGCTGTTATTTGTTACCAACCTGGTGGCAATTTCCTTTGCCGGTATCCTGGTGTTTGCCGTGCTGGGGTTTCGCCCAGCACGCCTCGAGAATACCTGGCACCATATTCCGCGTGGCCTGTTTCTTACAGCCGGCCTGGTATTGATCACTGCTTTTCCGCTGAGTGTGCTCACCTTTAACCTGGTCACCCAGGCACGGCTTTCTCAGGATGTGCAGTATGCAGTGGCGGCTGAGCTGGCAACGCTGCCAAATACGCAGCTGGTGGATATCAGCTTCACCACCCGTGGGAACGCCCTGAACCTGGAGGTCACTATTCGCACATCGTCACAACCGAATTACAACCAGGTAGTGAATTTACAAAAAGCCATCACCTCCCGGTTGCAACGCACCGTTGCTTTGGAGCTGATTGTCATCCCCACCACGGAATTAAACCCGTTGGTACCGCCAACATTCACACCTACACTCACGCCAGGGCCAAGCTTGACCCCTACCCTGACCCCTTCTGCCACGCCTACTTATAATCCAACGGTAACTTCCAGCCCCACACCTAGCAATACACCCACCTCCACACCTACCTATACCTCCACGCCCACTTTTACGCCTACACCGGTGGTGGCATACATTGCCAGTACGGGCGGGCTGGGAATTTACCTGCGCGAGACGCCGGATGGCAAGGTCATTGGTGCATTGCCTCAGGGTTCGGAGGTGCAGATCCTTTACCAGCGAGAAACCGTGGATAAGATCACTTGGATTCAGATTCGCGACCTGTTTAACCGGGTGGGCTGGATCCCGATCAACTTCCTGATCATCAAACCGTAAATTGCCCACGAGTACCCAAGAATGTGATGGAAGAAAACAAGCTTGAAAAGGCCATTCCTGCCTCCACCGCCCAGAAGATTTATGATTTTATGGGCAAGAGTTATGATTGGTTTGGCAGCTTTGATGCGCGGGCAAAGACGCGGGGATTGGAGCTTCTCGAGGCAAAACCCGGAGAGAGCATCCTGGAAGTGGGCGTTGGGACGGGTAAGCTTCATTCGCTAATCGCCTCGACCGTGCAGCCCGGGGGGATGACCGTTGGCATCGATATATCCGTAGCAATGCTAAGGATCGCGCGCCAGCGCACAAAATCCCCGATGTGCCGGGCGGATGCGCGCTGCACGCCGTTTGTCGATAGTTATTTCAGCCATATCTTCATGTCATACGTGCTCGACCTGCTGCCATCGGTGGAAATCCCTGCGGTATTGGCCAGTTTATGGCGGGTATTACAGCCTGGGGGGAGCATGGTGGTCGTGGCTCTCACCGAGGGGGTTGATAGGCCCAGCCGGATGTTGGTGGCAGCCTGGAAAGCGGCCTATGCGGTCAGCCCGCTGGTATGTGCGGGATGCCGGCCGTTACAGTTAAACGCCATGGTGGAAAAAGCGGGCTTCACCGGCGTGCACCGTGAAGTGGTGGTGCAGATGACAGTACCTAGTGAAATCATCGTGGCAGAAAAGTGAACAGGAGCGTGTATGGCGAAATTAATTAGTGATATTGATCCTTCTCGCGGCATATACCGGATCGGTTTCCGTTTGCCCATATTGCTTTACCGGCTAAAGTTGGGATGGATCTTGGGGAAGCGCTTCTTGATGCTCAGCACTTTTGGGCGGAAGAGTGGCAGGCTGCACCAAACTGTTATCGAGGTGGTTTACTTCGATCGCCAGAGCGGGGCGTATACCATAGCTTCTGGCTGGGGCAGGAAATCTGACTGGTATAAAAACCTGAAGAAAAATCCCAGGGTGATGGTTGCAGTAGGATTAGATAAATTTGAAGCCACGGCACGGCAGTTAGAGAGCGATGAGGCTGAACAACTGCTGCTCGATTATTCTCATAAACACCCCTTGGCTTTTCGAGAGCTTGCCAGGTTGATGACGGGTTCTATGTTAAAAAACATTGAGGAAACCTGCCACATGGTAGCTCAAGATATTCCGGTGATTACACTCACTCCTGATTCAAATCGATAACTGGAGGCGATGCAAACTTGAAATTCATCTATTATGCTTTATAATATAGTCAACCAAAACGTTTTCGTATCCTGTTTTCACCCCCAAAAAACGTTTGCGGAGAGTAAATGCCTGTTTCTATTCGTGATGTTGCCCAACATCTCAATTTATCCATTACCACGGTATCTCGCGCCTTGAATGGTTACGAAGATGTCGCAGAAGAGACTCGCCAGCGCGTGTTAAAGGCAGCTTCCGAGCTAGGTTATACCCCCAATCGCGCTGCGCGGCAAATGCGGCATAGGTTCTCCGATACCATCGGCTATATCCTGCCGGAAGATGCTCCCAGATTGTCCGACCCGTTTTTTGCGGAGTTTATCGCCGGGCTGGGGGATGAATCTGTGAAACATGGATTCGAGCTGCTCGTTACTACCGCGGCTTCAGGCAGTCAGGAAGAGCAACAAGCTTATCGAAAATGGCTGCACGGCCGCGAAGTGGATGGCGTGGTGCTCAATCGCATGCATCTGAATGATTGGCGCGTGCAATACCTGGCGCAGAATAAATTTCCCTTTGTGACCCTGGAACGGTCGCTCGACCCTTATGATTATGCCTCAGTTGAAACTAACGGCCGGCAGTGGTTCGGGAAATTAATCGATCACCTGGTTTCTTTGGGTCACCGTCGAATTGCCTATATTGGCACCAACCCTGAGTTGAAAATCCACGCAGATCGCTTCGCGGGATACCAGGGTGGCTTGCACGCACACGGATTGGAATACGACCCCCAGCTGGTAGTTACGGGTGATTTGACTTCAGATGGGGGATTTCATGCTGCCAGGCAGTTGCTCACTTTACCCAATCCACCCACGGCGATTGCCTGTGTGGATGATATGACAGCCATGGGCGTGTTGCACGCAGCCCAGGAAATGGGCTGGACGGTGGGGAAAAACCTGGCGATCACCGGTTTCGATGGCATAGAGGGTTTCAGGCACACGCAGCCGCCATTGACGACCATCAACCAACCTGTGTACAGTATTGCCTGTCGTTTGGTGGAAATGCTGGTAGATCAGATCACAGGAAAGATGGCTGGTTTTCAACACGTACAGATAGAGCTGGTATTGGAGATATGCCAATCTACGGTGGGTAAGTGAACGGTTTCGCACCTGGCGAGGTGCATATCCTGCGAGAGGTCGTGGTGGATGAAGGATAATTGGTTATTGCTGAAAGAGGACGTGGATAGCGTATGAAAACAGTTATTGCTGGTGCTTTAGGTGAATGCGTGCATGTGGCAGGGGTGAGCAATTTCCTGCAGCTTGCAGAAGCGGCGGGCTGGCGGACAGTGTTCCTTGGGCCGGCAGTGCCGGTTGAGCAGGTGATTGAAATCGCCCGGCGTGAAAAAGCTGACCTGGTGGGGGTCTCGTACCGGTTGACACCAGAAACGGGAGAACGCCTGTTGGGTCAATTTGCCGAGGCAGCCAGTGAGCTGCACGAAGCTGGCGTGCGCTTTGCGTTCGGTGGCACACCACCCATTGCCGAACGTGCCAGGGCTATGGGCTTTTTCGAGCGCGTTTTCGACGGCAGCGAGCCACCCGATGAGGTACTGGCTTATCTCAAGGGGCAGAGCGGGGAACACCCCACAGAGGCGGATTACCCCCAAACTACCATAGAGCGCATTCGGTGGAAATCCCCATATCCGCTTCTGAGGCATCACTTCGGACTGCCGACCATCGAAGCCAGCCTCAACGGGATTGAGGAAGTTGCCAGGGCCAAGGTACTAGATGTTATCTCTCTGGGCATAGACCAGGATGCCCAGGCTAATTTCTACCATCCTGAGCGCCAGGATGTGCGCCGCACTGGGGCTGGGGGAGTGCCGGTGCGCTCAGAGCAGGATTACCGGCGGTTGTACGCCGCCAGCCGCACCGGCAACTATCCATTGCTGCGTACCTACTCGGGAACTGACGATTTTATCCGCCTGGCAGAAATGTACGTTAATACCATCAACAATGCCTGGTGTGCCATCCCACTCTTTTGGTTCAACCAGATGGATGGGCGCGGCCCTTGGGACCTGGAAGGGTCAATACGCGAACACCAGCGAGTGATGGCTTGGTATGGTGAGCATGATATCCCGGTCGAGCTGAATGAGCCACATCACTGGGGGATGCGTGATGCTCCCGATGTAGTGTATGTGGTATCGGCTTACCTGGCGGCTTATAACGCGCGGGCCTTTGGAGTGAGGGATTACATTGCCCAGTTCATGTTCAATAGCCCGCCGGGACTTTCAGACGCCATGGACCTTGCCAAGATGCTGACCATTCTGGAAATGATCGAGCCGCTTGAAGGGCCTGATTTTCACATCTGGCGGCAAACCAGGACAGGCCTGCTGAGCTACCCGCTGGATCCAGATGCGGCCCGCGCTCACCTGGCAGCCAGTGTGTATCTGCAGATGGCGCTCAAACCACATATTGTGCACGTGGTGGGTTACGTGGAGGCTGACCATGCTGCCACTGGGGCTGACGTGATAGCTTCTTGCAAGCTGGCACGGCGGGCTATTGATAATGCATTGCGCGGCGCGCCCGAGATGACCGCCGACCCGCACATCCAAATACGCCAGGAAGAGCTGCGGGCGGAGGCCGAGGTAACCCTGCAAGCTATTCGAGGCTTGGGACAGGATCACCAGGGAAATCCGCTCACCGATCCAGCGAACCTTGCCCGGGCAGTGGAAATGGGCATCTTGGATGCCCCCCAGCTGAAGAACAATCCGCATGGGCGCGGGCAGGTGATCACCCGTATCGTGAATGGAGCCTGCCTGGCAGTGGATGAGCTTGGGCGCCCGCTGCCAGAGGCGGATCGACTGGCTCCCATTTAATCAACCTTGATATCCAGCATGTTAAGGTCATAAAAGCGAAAGGAAGGTGACTATGAATACGAAATACACTGTAATTGGAGCCGGTCATGGTGGTAAGGCTATGGCAGCCCACCTGGCATTGATGGGCTTTCCGGTCACCTTGTATAACCGCACCTTTACGCATATTGAAGTGATCAAAAAACGAGGCGGGATCGAGCTCGAGTCTGATGTAGAAGGTTTGGACGGCTTTGCCAGGCTGGATAAGGTCACGTCAGATATAACAGAGGCAGTTTCGAAGGCCGAGATGCTCATGGTGGTAGTACCTTCATCAGCACATGCCGATGTTGCTGCGGCTATTGCGCCTTACTTGCAGGATGGGCAAACCATCGTACTGCACCCGGGGCGCACAGGCGGAGCGCTCGAATTCAACAAGGTTTTGCAAGATTCCGGATGCACGGCAAAGTATACTTTGGCAGAAGCGGAGACGTTTATCTATGCTTCGCGATCAGACGGGCCTGCCCAGGCGCGCATTTTTCGCATCAAGGAAGCCGTGCCGTTAGCTGCACTCCCGGCAGTGAATACGCCTGAAGTGCTGTTAAAAATCAATGAGGCTTACCCGCAGTTCATCGATGGGGTGAACGTGCTGCACACCGGTTTGAACAACATGGGTGCCATTTTTCACCCTGCACTGACCCTGCTCAACGTGGGATGGATCGAGGCCACGCATGGTGATTACCAGTTTTACATCGATGGGGTCACCCCTTCGGTGGCTCGCATGTTGGAGGTGTTGGACCGCGAGCGCGTGACAGTGGCTTCTGCGTTGGGTTTGCGAGCGCGCACCGCCATGGAGTGGCTACAGCTTGCTTATGACACCACCGGCGAGGATCTGCACGATGCCATCCATAACCAGCCTGGCTACTATGGCATAAAAGCCCCTAGTACGCTCAATCACCGTTACGTCTTTGAAGACGTCCCCATGAGCCTGGTCCCGATAGCTTCGCTGGGTGAGCGTTATGGTGTTTCGGTGCGCGGCATCGAAAGCATGATCCGCGTGGCCTGCATCATCCACCACACCGATTACTGGAGGCGCGGACGCACGGTGGATAAGCTAGGGATTGGCGGGCTAAGCGTGAGCGAGCTGACCCATTTTGTCAATGAAGGTTCACAGGCATAAATCCGATGGATTTTACCAACCTGTCGAAAGATTTCCCCGTGTTGTTACTGTACAATATCGATCCCACCTGGTTAGAACAAGATATCGAGGAGTGCCAGGCTGCCGCAGATATATTGGTGGATGCTATGGCCGGCGCAGGCCAGCGGGTGGAAAAAGTGTGCGTGCAATCAGCCGAGCTGGAGGCATTACTACAAAGTTACAACCCGAATGAGTACCTGGTCTTGAATTGGTGCGAGGAATTTCCGGGTGTGCCTCGCAGCGAATGCCTGGTGGCTCAAAGCCTGGAGAGCCTGGGTTTCACGTTCAGCGGTGCCGGATCGCAAACCTTGGCTGTCGGTCAGGATAAACCAGAAGTCAAGCGCTTGCTCAATTCGCAGCACATCAATACCCCGGTGTGGAAGGTATACAATTCGCCAGACCAGCTAAGCTGGGAGCATTTCCCGGCGATCGTGAAATTAGCCTATGAGCATTGCAGCTATGGGATCACGCGCGAATCGGTAGTTCAATCGAACGTCGAGCTGAAGCGGCGCGTGGGGTATGTGATCAACGAGATGCACCAGCCTGCTCTGGTGGAGGAATTTATTGATGGGCGTGAATTTCATGTGGGGGTGGTGGGGAACGGCAAAATCACTGTTTTACCACCCGGCGAGATAGATTATTCACACTTCACCGACATTCATGATCGGCTGTGTACCTACGAGTCGAATTTTGTCCCCAACTCACTGGCTTACCAGCTCACCATTCCCAAGTTGCCAGTTGTCTTGGCTGAAAGCCTGCTCAATGAACTGGAGGAAATGGCTGCGGCAGCATACACAGCTGTCGGTTGCCGTGATTATGCCCGCATGGATATTCGCCTGAAAGACGAGACTTTTTACTTATTGGATGTCAATCCCAACCCGGATATCAGTGAGAACACAAGTTTCGCGCGAGGGGCGGAATTAATGGGACTATCGTATGGCGAGTTAGGCAGCTGGTTGGTCAACCTGGCTGCTGAACGTCACCCTGTTTATGGATCACATGTCCAT
>CAYLPS010000021.1:19566-47759 GCA_964385625.1 uncultured Anaerolineaceae bacterium
GCCGGTCGCTTCGTACAGGAGCGGGAAAACAAAGTGATCATAAAACGCGACCCCCTGGGAGTGGCGCCACTCTATTATGGGTGGACTGAAGATGGGTTATTGTGTTTTGCTTCTGAAGTCAAGGGCTTGTTGGAGCTGACCCAAGATGTGCACGAGCTTCCTCCAGGGCACACCTTTGATGGGCAACACCTGAAAGCTTATTACCGGCTGCAAAAGTTACCCGAGATTAAACAAGAACCCGAGAGAATTGCAAAAGAGTTACACGGGGTGCTAGACAGCGTGATTAAAAAACATGCCACCCTGGGCGTGGTTGGCGCATGGTTATCGGGTGGTTTGGATTCAAGCGTAATGGCCACATTAGGCAGCCAGCACGCTCATTCTTTTCACACCTTCGCCGCAGGCATGCCTGGCTCTCCTGACCTCAAATACGCCAGAATGGTTGCCGACCATATCAAGGCCGCTCATCACGAAGTGGTGGTAAAGATCGACGATCTGCTCAAGGTTTTACCCGATGTCATCTACCACCTGGAGTCATTTGATGCCTGGCTGGTACGGTCCAGTATGATGAATTTCCTGGTAGCCAGGCTGGCCGCCCAATACGTGACGTCGGTTTTTTCAGGTGAAGGTGGCGATGAGCTGTTCGGTGGTTACCGGTATTTAAAGTCATTGGATCCCTCCCATCTGGCGGATGAATTAATCGATATCACCTCGCGCCTGCATAATACCGCCTTGCAACGCGTGGACCGCTGCGCTTCAGCCTATGGCACAGATGCTTACGTAGCATTTTTAGAACCCGACGTGGTCGATTTTGCTCTGCGTATCCCAACCCGCTATAAATTGCGCAATGGGGTCGAAAAATGGATCCTGCGCCAGGCTATGACGGGTGAACTGCCCGATGTGATCTTGAACCGGCCCAAGGCCAAATTTTGGCAGGGGGCAGGGGTGCAGGATTTGCTGGCACGCCATGCTGAGGAACAGATCAGTGATGCTGATTTTTCGAGCGAGAGACATTTACCCAACGGCTGGGTGTTGAATTCTAAGGAAGAGCTGCTTTATTACCGCATCTTCAACGAGAGGTTTGGGCAGATAGATGATCTGAGCTGGATGGGGCGTACCAAGGGAACGCCAGTCAACTAAACACAAAAGGAGAAGGAGGATCGAATGCCTCTGCTAGACAGCAGCCTATATGTGTGGGTATTGTTACCCGTGATGGTCTTTTTTGCCCGGGTGGCCGACGTCACGCTGGGCACCATGCGCATCATCTTCATCTCGCGCGGCAAGCGGAACCTGGCCCCCTTGCTGGGCTTTGTGGAAGTGTTCATCTGGATCACAATCGTCTCCCAGATCGTCAGCAATGCCCACAACCTGCTGGCCTACCTGGCTTACGCAGCGGGTTTCGCCACCGGCTCCTACCTGGGCATGTATATAGAAAATCGGATTGCCTTTGGAATGCAGCTTGTCATGGCTTTCATCCACGACCATGCAGAGGGATTAACGCAAAGCCTGCACGAGGCTGGTTTTGGTGTGACTTGCGTGGATGGAATGGGGGCGAATGGACCGGTCAAATTGGTCTACACCATTGTCTTTCGTAGGAATCTGCAGTCGGTGCTTGACATCATCCACAAAACCCATCCCAAGGCTTTTCTATCCATCGAGGATTTGCGTTCCACGGAGGCAGGCATCTTCCCGCTAGTCATGCCTGCCCAGCAAAAGGTGTTGCTGGGCAGGAAGTTTAAATAAATGACGTAAAATTAACAAGTATAAAATGCTTGTGGATAGGCGCTATGTATTGCTGATTCTGTTACTAAATCATGTGGATTGACCCCATGAGGGCAGAAATTCTCATGGGTTTATTCGATCGTAATCCTGTCGAATGAGGAGAAAACCATGCAAACCCAAGCCGGCTCATCGAACAATAAAGTCATCCCTTGTGAAAACTGCCCGATGCGCAAGAGGGCAGAGGCCAAACCCAATAGCTGGATTGCCCGCCTGTGGCGCTGGCATACCGGCTGGTGTCCGGGTTGGAAGGCCTACCAGGCGCACCTGGCTGAGCAGGCCAAGCTGCAGGAGTGAAGCAACCCGGGCTCCGAACGCAAACGAAAAAAGCAACTTCTTCACTGGAATTACGTAATTAAACAGCAGAGATAGCCACGCGGGATAATTCAACCGGGATTGATTATTATCTGCATGAATCACGCTTCGATAAAAAAATGACCGGACCACCACCTGCTGACTGATTGATTTCACGCTCGAAAGGAGAAAAAATGGACACTAACCAGGGCACCACCACCTCGAGTAATATATCAAATCCTACTCAATATGCAGCACGTTTGCAGATTGACTATCCCGAAAAACTGGATCGCCTGACCACATTCTTCAGGCTTATCTTGGTCATTCCCATCGCCATCATCTACGCCATCATCGCCGGGGCGGGCGAGACGGTCAACAATACGATCGTCTACGACCAGGCTGGCACGATTATTCGCCACGGCAGGGAATCGACAGGAGGCATCTTAGTAGCGCTTTTCTTTGCCACGCTGCTGATGATCCTGTTCCGGCAGCGTTACCCGCGCTGGTGGTTCGATTTTGCCCGCGAGCTCACCCGCTTTGGCTACCGTCTCGGTGCCTACCTGGCGCTGCTCACCGACCAGTACCCCTCAACAGTAGACGAGCAGTCTGTGCACCTGGAAATCGATTACCCCGATGTGAAGGCTGATCTGAAGCCTGGTATGCCGCTGATAAAGTGGTTCCTGGCGATTCCACACTACATCATACTGGCATTTCTTATCGTCGGCGCAATCTTTGCGGTAATCATTGCCTGGTTCGCCATCCTGTTCACCGGGCAATATCCCAAGAGCCTGTTTGACTACTTGGTGGGCGTGGGTCGTTGGGGCCTGAGGATAGATGCCTATGCCTTTTTGCTGGTGACCGACCGATATCCACCCTTCAGCCTGCAGTAGGAAGCATCTTTATCCTACCCAAAGGTTATGGCTGTACCTTTAATGGTTTTTTGTTAATTTTCATTGAAGCAGGTAATGAGACCTGGCCTTTAAAATGCCTGGCTTAAACCTGGATTTTGAGGCCGGGATTTAAAATATTGCTGTTACATCGAAAAAAACAGCCTTCCGCTTAAGCATTAATCCCCAAAATCCCTCTCACACCATAGCTATCTGTGAGAGGGATTTTTATTTGATCTAAATGGAAATCCCTGACTCAACTACGTTGATAGTGAGCCAACCACGGGAAATTTCTTGAGCAGCGAGTCATCGTGTGGGGCGGCAGTAATTTCTTCACTGAGGTCGTTTCCAGCATGGTGGGTGATCCAATGCAGGCCATTGCGAAAAAAATAGCTGCCAGATACATCATAGACTACTCCATGGTAAGCCACATAGGCCGGAGATCCATCACGCCCGTTATAGCGGCTGAGCTCTTCAAGCGTGTAGGTTCGCATCAGACGTTGAAGCCCAGGCAAACTAGCGCAAAAATTTGCTTACGAACGGTGAAGTTTCACCGCGGCGCAGGTAGTGACCTGAGGGGCCTTCTCCCAGAAACTCGGAGAACCATGATTCATGCTCCACTTCCTCATTCAGGATGGCCAGGCAAAGGTCATAGGTGCGGTGGTCCTTCCCCGCCGTCAGGTTGCAAATATAGGTGTAGCCGCGCACTGCACAGCGCTCGGCCTCCACTAGAACATTGAGCATAGCCTTGATGTCGGTTGGATCCTTGGGAAGTGCCGCAGGCGGGCAGGCGGAAATATCATGGAATTCATTCATGTGACCGGGGAGATGCCCGCCCAGCTCGTAGATGCGGGGCACGAGGGCTTCAAAATGATTGCGGTCCTCAATACGGGCAGTCTCAGCAATTTCTTTCAATCCCTCACCTTCAAGACCGATGAGGTTTACGCGCAGGATGGTGTAGTAATAAAAGGTGGTCAGCTCTGCAGAGGCATTGGTGATGAGCAATTGTAGTAGTTCGTCAACGTTGATGCCGTTTTTTTCTACCATTTCACGGGCTACTTTAGCCATAAGAGGGTTCCTTTCATTTCATTAGGGAAGGGTAAATTCGAAGTAAACTACACCGGTTCATCCTTTACTAAATCAATCATCGATGAGCATCGGATGGTCCGGTTGGGTGAAAGATTCTCAATAAATGCGAATACAAGTCACTTATGGAGAGCATTCTTTACAGTTTAATTGAACAATGGGACATCTCATTGTGCGTAAATCACCTCCCTTCAATTGCTTGATTATGATCCTTCAAGGGCAAGGCAATCTGGACAAATGCCGAAGATGTCATGTCGGTGTGTGACCAGGCGGTATCCGTATTTTTCCGCCAGATCTTGTGATAACTGGTCCAAATCTTTTCCTTCGGGATCGATGATGCGATGGCAGCGAACGCAGATTAAATGGGGATGTGGGTATGGGCGATAGCCATCGTAATGTGTGCTTCCGTTGGCAAAGCCCAGCTCGAGAAGCTCACCTTCCTCTTTGAGCAAGGCGACTGTTTTATATACTGTCGCCAGGCTCATCATGGGGAATTTCTCTTTTACTTGCTCGTAGATCTGCTCAACAGATGGGTGATCACGGCTCGAGATAAAAATCTTCAGGATGGAGGCGCGTTGTGGTGTAAGCCGGTACCCGTGCATTTTTAGCTTGCTCACCAGTGTCTCGAAGCGTTCTTGTGCTTCCATCTGTCAACCGGGGGTTTTTATCACATTTTTAATAAAATGCCCAAGATCATCACGTCGTGTTGGGCTCAGTCTTCGTCGCCCCGCTTCCCCAATTGATGGTCAAGTTGGTAAAGGCCCCCCACCGCTGTGCCGACTTTCTTGAGCATCTCCATGATCTGTGAGGCGTTTTTCTCCTCCTCCACCTGCTCTTCGATGAACCAGTGCAGGAATACCTGGCTGGCAGTGTCTTTTTCGGATAAAGCCAGGTTGTAAAGGTCATTGATCAGGCCGGTCACCTTTTGCTCATGCTCGTAGGCCTGCGAAAAGACTGCCTGTGGTGAGGCGAAATCAGCAGGGGGTTCCTGGATGGCTTTCAACACCACCTTCCCGCCTCGATCCAGGATGAAATTATAGAATTTCATGGCGTGCGCCTGCTCTTCAGAAGCTTGAATGCGCATCCAGTGGGCAAAACCGGGCAAGTTCTCAGCTTCGAAGTAGGCAGACATGGCCAGATAGAGATATCCTGAGTACAGCTCGTGCGCGATCTGTTCATTCATGCGGTCTACAACAGTTTTCGTAATCATATATTTACTCCTCCTTGTGAAAAAAATTAAATCACTGATCTGTACTTACACACACTTTCAGCATCTTACGAAAATGCATTGTGCAATCAGATGATTTGCAAACCCTCAACGATTACCCTAACATCCAGATCGTCGATAATTATTATTTATAAATATCGATTATCAACAACATATTTTACCATGGAATTATCCACGGCTCCTCATCTGGGCAGCCTTTATCCGAACTCAGAAAGGTTAAAATGCCAGGGTGATGGCATTATCGCTGGCGTAATCCAGGAAAGTAGCAGCCCCACCGATCTCGATGCCGTCGATCAATTGTTCTTTTTTGATGCCCATCACGTCCATGGTCATCTGGCAGGCAATCAGCCGCACCCCCATTTCCAATGACGTGTTGAGCAGCGAACCCAGAGAAGCAACGTGAGATTTTTCCATCCAGATATTCATCATCGCAGTGGCGACGGCAGTCATACCGGGCAGTACCCCCACGATGTTCGGGATGGATATACCGGGCACCGGCTGTGGCATGGCCGGGTTGGCGATGGGCTCCACTTTAAGCTTGTCCGCCATACCCTTTTTGAGGATTTCCAGGCCGTAGAAGGTAAAGAAGATCCCCGCTTCCATCTCCATCGCCAGGGCAGCCGTGGCTAGGATGAGCGGTGGGTAAGCCGCATCCAGGCTTCCGTGAGTGGCAATGATGGCAATACGATTTGCTTTTGACATAAATAGTCTCCATCCAGGGGCTAAGCCCCGTGTTAAATCCGGTTATGTATGGGTTGATGTGACTTTCACAATGTAAAAAATATACTTACCGCTGTCGGTTTCATGGCTGAGCAGCTGGTTGCCGGTCCTGCCCGTCCAGGTCTGGGTATCAGACACAGAGCCAGGATCGGTGGAAATCATCCTGAGCACCTGGCCCTGCTGTAATTTGTCGATGGCCTTCTTGGTCTCCACTACGGGCATGGGGCATGCCAGGCCGCTGCAATCAAGTTCTTTATCAAATTGGGTAGACATAAAACCTCCTTATCACACTTTTAAAGACTGAATCACTCGTTATATGCTTAGATGTGTTATTACCCATAAAGGACACGAAAACACGCTCACTGATTGGGTTAGAGTGATATGGATAGCACCTTCCAGGCCAAAACAGGTCCTGCAAAGCTGGTATTCCTTCTTGCGGACTATGTTGAATGTAGCAATCATCATGACCCTTGTTGTATGAGCAATACCGGGCGGGCTGATTCCTGCTCCTTCGTCCCTGGACGATAATTGTCGTGGAAATATGACCGCTCTATGATTATTAAAGAAACAGGCTGCAGCAATTGGGATTAATTGGTGATAATTGGCGTTAAACCAATGGGGCAATCCCCCTTGGAGAATGCCTGGCAGGTTTTAATTGGGATCTTCTTTACCTTGCTTCTCCCATTCCAGCA
This sequence comes from uncultured Anaerolineaceae bacterium, assembly GCA_964385625.1. Taxonomy (GTDB): domain Bacteria; phylum Chloroflexota; class Anaerolineae; order Anaerolineales; family UBA4823; genus FEB-25. The sequence continues at coordinate 26,250 of CAYLPS010000021.1, forward strand.
CTGCCGAGCGTATCAAGTCACGGACCGCTTCATCGGGGACTTCTTTAACCCCTGAGTACTCCTTACCGTCCAGGCTGACGGACACCCCGTGATCAGGGGCATCTCTCACCGTGATACCGCGCGTTTCAAAGGGCGTGCCAGCTATCCTTTCCTGCAAAATATCATTGATTTGCATGGCGATGCTCTTATACGCCGGTGCAGGCTTTGGCTTGGGGGTAAGCAGGTCTCCTACCATATCGGGGAAGCGCATGCTGACGGGTTTCACCTCGGGTGCCGCCTCAGCATCGAAAGGAGGCACATGGGCGACGGTATGGTCCACCGGCAATGTATCAGCAGGGATCCACTCATTAAACTCGGGAGCAGTGTTTACAATGGGTGGTGCCACATGGGCAGCAGGTTCGGATTGGGCGGGTTGTTCGACCGTTTCCGGTGGATTGTCCTCGGCAGCCGGCAGCTCTATCGGCTCAGTTCTATCTCCTTGCAAGGTGGGTTCTTTCTCAGCGGCTTGCCCCAGCCAGCTTGCCAGCACGTTGGACGTGAAACTCAGCCGGTGCTGCTGGGTGGTTGAAAGCTCTTGCACAGCATTGTAGGATTTGCCATTCATTTGCACCACCAGGTCTTGGGTCTGCTTATCGCGCAACAGGCGGGCGATTTCCTCCAGGTCAGCGACTGAGTTGGAGGACGATGTATCTTTATGTGTACCTTTACGCATAAAACTTACCATTGCCCAGATGATGCCCACCACAACTGCACCAATGAAGAAAAAGAACACGGCGATAATCAACAATGTGGATGAATCCATGATCAGCCTCCAATCATCACGGGGCAGGCTGGCAGTGAGGGCAAAAATGCGTGCCGCGCTGCCCTACGGTTATCCGTGCAATTGGCGTGCCACACCGGGGGCAGGGTTGCCCCGTGCGTTGGTACACGCGAAAATAATTTTGGAAATCACCGCCCCGGTAGACCCAATCTATGCTGGCGCCGTTGCGGGTGATGGCATCTCTCAGCACCGTGCGGGTTGCATCAAGCAGCTGGCCAGCTTGCTGTGGGGTGACCTGGTTAGAGGGGCGAAGAGGATGCAGGCAGGCCAGGTACAGGGCTTCGTCCACGTAAATATTGCCCAGGCCGGCAAGAAATGCTTGGTCGAGCAGTAACGGCTTGAGCTGCCTGCGGCAGGCATGCAAACGTTGATAAAAATCATCAGCCCTGAGGTCTCTATCCAGCGGCTCGGGACCAAGGTTTCCAAGCACGCCATCCAGCTTTTGCACCAGCCAGGCACGGCCGAACTTGCGCGCATCATTGAATACCAGCTGGGTATTACCCTCCAGATCAAAAATCAACCGGTCGTGTTGTTCAACAGGCATGCCAGTGGGCCTCACCAACAGGTCACCACTCATGCGCAGATGTACCAGCAGCCAATCGCGGCTGAGGCGGAAGACCAGGAACTTGCCGCGCCGGCTGATAGCATTGATCACCTGCCCTTTGATGTGTGAGGTGAATTCTTCGCGGGATGGCTCTGCCAGGCTGCGTGCCCACAACAGACAGGCGCCCAGGATTTGCCGGCCCAGGATAGAGGGCTGGCTGGGTGTTCCTTGCCGCAGGAGGCGGGCGATGGTTTCCACTTCAGGCAATTCAGGCACGGGATTTATCCATCAGGCAATTCAGAATTCGCTGCGTAGCTTACTCACCCAGATGTGCTCACCGTAGATCATGGTTTCCCCACGAGTATTCAGCCGGCCCCGTCGACCAGCATTTCCACGGCCTGGTAGGGCGAGAGGCGCCTTTGTAGCAAGTCTTCGACGGCCTGCTTGTAGGCTCCGGCAGGCAGCCTGGACTGCAAGCCATCCATGAGGGTATTTTGCAACAGTTGTTCCAGCTCAGCCTCCAGTCGCCAGCGCTCTCGCTGCTGCCAGCTGCCGCTGGATTCGAGATAGCTCCGGTGATCCGCGATGGCTTTTGCCAGGTCTGGGACACCTGTGCCATCCAATGCCACTGTACGCAGGATGGGTGGGGACCAAACTTGCGATGAATCCGCCGGCAGCTCAGGCTGGGGCTCCACCACTTCCAGCTTACCGTGGTGCATCACGCGGCGTGGTGTAGGGTGAGAGAGGTTTAGTGAGCCTCGCAGGGCGCGCTCGGTATTCTCCACGCCTGGCAAATCAGCTTTGTTAACCACCAGGATATCGGCGATCTCTAAAATCCCGGCCTTGATGGCCTGGATGTCGTCACCCAGTCCAGGAGCTTCCACCACCACGGTGGTATGGGCCAGGCGCGCAATATCGATTTCGGATTGGCCGGCTCCAACCGTCTCAATCAGGATCAGCTCATAACCAGCCGCGTCCAGCACCTGGACTACCGCTGCAGTGGTAGAGGCTAACCCACCCAACGAGCCGCGTGAGGCCATGGAGCGGATGAACACCCCCGAGTCTCCGGCTAGGTCACGCATGCGGATGCGGTCGCCCAGGATGGCTCCTCCGGTGAATGGGCTGGTGGGGTCCACTGCCACGATGGCGATACTGCGGGCAACCCCCTGTTGTGCAGACCGGCGGTAGTGGCGGGCGAGCTGGTTCACCAGGGAGGATTTCCCGGTGCCCGAGGCCCCAGTAATGCCCACCAGGTGAGCGTTACCGGTGTGGGGAAAGAGCTGGCTCAGTACGGATTTGCCCTGGGCGGTGCCATTTTCCACCTGCGAGAGGCTGCGCGCCAAAGCCAACCGATCGCCTTCCAGAACTGCTGCAGCTAAATCCATATCAATCATCCTGCTGAGAATCAGACATGGGCAGTGTGCACTGCCTTGCGGATATCATCGATATAGGAATCGCTCAATGTGCCGGGACCGTAGATGCCAATTACGCCCATTTTGAGTAATTGTGGCACATCTTCATCCGGCACGATGCCACCTAAAAACACCTTGACATGTTCCTGCCCATTGGCTTTGAGCAGCTCGAACACACGCGGCACCAGGGCCATGTGGGCTCCAGATAGGATCGAGAGGCCGATGGCGTCCACATCCTCTTGCAATGCGGCCTCGGCGATCATCTCAGGGGTCTGGCGGAGGCCGGTGTAGATGACCTCCATGCCGGCGTCACGCAGGGCGCGTGCTACCACTTTTGCGCCCCGGTCATGCCCGTCAAGCCCGGGTTTGGCAATCAGCACACGTATTTTTTGCTCGCCCATTTTTCCTCCAAGCGAATATGATGGGAGATTATACCAAATGGGAATGATCCTTTGTCTAATCCAGCGTACCCTGATGCAGTGAGGCAGGCTGGGTCAGGAGCCAAATCCACGGGCATGGGCCCAACGCTAATGCGGCACCAGCTAACCGCAGTAAGCTTTTCATATTGCGGTTGCTGCTACCACTGGCAGATAGGTCACCTGCCTGGTGAAGCACTGCAAGCTGCTGGAGGTGCCTGCCTCACCAAGGGCGTGCCGCGCAGGTTGCCAAAACATAGGTACCCACCTGGCCCGCAAGCTGTATCACCTGAAACGCAGTACCATCATTGCAGAGCATGGCTGCACGCTTACGCATACCCCTATGCCTGCGCAGGATGGATAAATGCGGAGACATCCCTGGATGATCGCAGGGATGTCTCCGGGAAATTAAAAATTGTCAGTTGATGCGCTCGAATTTACTGGCAGGCGTCTTGCACACCGGGCACAACCCATCCAGGGGACCTTCGTGGGTATAGCCACAAATGGGGCAAACATAGTAATCCACTTCTTCCATCGGCCGTTGTGATTCAAGGGCGCTGAGGGCCTTCTGGTAAAGCTGCTCGTGAACTTTTTCAACCTCAAATGCGAATCGGAAGGAGGCGTGGGCACGCATGGCCGATTCGGTTTCAGCGTCCTGGATGAATTTAGGGTACATGCTGGCCCATTCGTAATTCTCACCAGCAATGGCGGTTTTGAGGTTTTCTTCAGTCGTTCCGACCCCATTCATGGCGCGTAAATGGCTTTGGGCGTGTACCGTTTCAGCGGCTGCCACAGCCCTGAATAGCTTGGCTACCTGGGTGAGCCCATCCTTGTCGGCTTTATTGGCAAACGCCAGGTATTTGCGGTTGGCCTGAGATTCGCCGGCGAATGCAGCTTTTAGATCCTCTTCAGTCTTTGTCATAACACTCTCCATAGCAATAAAAATTTAGTTCTAAAAGAATATCTCCACAACGGAATGTGCATCGTTGCTGGTGAAGTAATCCTCTAGGGTAATTAATTTTCTGGTTTAGAAGCAAAACGATCAGTTAACGGCTTGATATTACTGGTTCTAATCAGTTTGTTCCACCAGGTATGCCTGCAAGCCCATCATCTTCACCTGGTCGATTTGCCCTTCTAGCCAGTCAACATGCTGCTCCTCATCGGTGAGGATCGATTCGAAGAGCTCGCGTGTGCCGTTATCACCGAGCTCGAAAGCCAGGCGGATGCCGTCATTATAGCCTCTCACGGCAATCATCTCCGCTTCAAGGTCATTATTAAACTGTGCCGGGATATCGGGGCCAATGTTGATCTTATTCAGTTTGCTCACCGTGGGGCTCCCTTCCAGGAACAGGATGCGGGCGATCAGTTTTTCAGCGTGTCGCATCTCGGTGATGGCGCGTTCCTCGATGGCTTTGTGCAGCTCTTCATAAAGCCAGTTGTCGCACATTTCTGAGTGAACCATATACTGGTTGATGGCGGTTAGCTCATCAGCTAGTAAGTTGTTCAGTGCGGCGATAATATTCTCATTGCCTTTCATTTTGCATTACCTCCTATTTGTTTGTAACCTTCTTGTTGATATGCACACTGCGTGCAATTATAAAGTTTATCTGCGTAGATGGAAGGTTATTTTTATCCTGTCATCATGGTTTCGTAAATAACCCTAAGTTCAACATGCCAGCCGGGCATAAAATCTGGTAATATTTATTTCTCTGAGAGTCTCGCAGGCAGGATAAGGAGGCAAACTTGATCAGTCAGGATAAGATTGATGAATGGATTCACGAAGTGGAGCAGCGTCCGTCATCCGCTGAGCTGATCATCCGCTATATTGCGAATCGATTGAGTGAGCTTACCAGGCGTGATGAAGAGCTGGCTACTCAAAACATCGAGCTGATCAGCGGGAGGAAGGTAGAGGAATACGAAAGCCGCATTGCCAGCCTGGAATATCAGCTGGAATTGTTGAAGCGCCAGCTGGGGGGAGAAGTGGTGCTACCCACCGAAGCGTCCCAGGAACCCGATGTCAAGGATATGGTGGTTGTATGGCTCTATAATCCGCTCGGGCAAGTGCTGAAAATTGAGCTGGAGCCGGGTGAAATCGGTGCCAACCGGCAAATGGCTAGGTTGGCAGACGCAGTATCACCAGCCGGCATGCAGCCGGTTGTGCTGGCTTCCAGCAGCCTGGAGGAGCTGCTCTTTATCTTCGATTCGGGCCGCACGGTGCGGCATCCAGCTTCCCAATTACCAGCATCCGCTAGTTTGTCGCTGGATTGGGGGCAGGCAATCGTCGAAGAGCCACGCGTGCGTGAGGAGCTGGCGGCCATCCAGCCCATCGCCAGGATGCCGCTCTATGAGCTGTGTATCCAGGCCAGCCGTCGGGGCTATGTGAAAAAAATCAACATGGCTGCCTTTACCTCCCATGTGGCAAAAGACTACATCGGCAAGGGCGTGCTGTTGCCGGCAGATAAACCATGCTGCTTGGCTTTCGCCAACCCGCAGGACCTGTTTGTGATGGTCAGCCGGGAGGGTTACATCTTCAGCATGCCAGCAGCCAGCCTGCCAACCGCCATCCAGGAGGTCATCCAGCTGGCCATCACCGACCATATCACATCAGCATTCGTTGCAGGCCAGCAGTCTTCTATCATATTCATAACCGCCAATGGCAAAGTGGTGCACCGCGAAACCGGCTGGCTCGAACCAGCCAGGTCTTTCAAATCCATGGGGCAAGCCATCTTATCGAAGAGCAGGCGAGAGGCTGGCGTGCGCATTGTGGGTGCAGCCCCGGTTGGGCAAGGCGATTATGCTGTGTTCCTGCACCTTGACGGTAGGATATCGGTGGCCGAGGTGAGTGAACTGCTGGCGGCTGGTAGCCTGCCCGGCGAAGAGGCTGAACCGTCAATTGTGAGTTTTACCACCCTCTCTCTACCTGAAGGGAATGCTTAAGCAGGCAATGCTTGGCAATTGGAGCCACACAGCACATGAGCCTCAATGTTGGCATTGACTTCGGGACGTCGAATTCAGGCGTGGCGGTGTACCGGGATGGGAAGGTGCACGTGCTGCCCATCGATGGAAAAAATATCGTCCCCGAGGTGGTAAAAACCATCCTCTACATCACGCGTGACTACCAACATTTCATAGGCCAGGAGGCGGTGGAGCTGTATTACAAGCAGAACATCAACCGCCAGCGCCGTTTCGTGCAAAAATGGACCGGAGAGATTGATTACCGTGGCGCCGACATGCATTACGTGCGTGATATATACACCTACGTGGATGAGCTGCAGCCCGGCAGGCTGCTGCAATTCATCAAGACTGCCCTGCGCTCGGAGAAATACCAGGGTACACAGGTTTTCGAGCGCTATTATTACCTCAGCGATATCATTGCCGGTTACCTGCGCCTGCTGAAGCAACGCGCTGAAGAATTACTGCATGAAGAGATCAGCGGGGCGATGTTGGGAAGGCCGGTAAGGTTCTCTACCGATCGGGAGCAGGATAGCAAGGCACAGGAAACCCTGCGACAGGCAGCCCTGGAAGCCGGTTTCAGGCAGGTGGCCTTCGAGCTCGAGCCGGTGGCGGCTGCGCTGTATTATGAGCTCTCCCTCAGCCACCCGCAAAATGTGCTGGTGTTTGACTTCGGAGGCGGCACCCTCGACCTGACCATCACGCGCCTCGGAGACGCCGAACAGCGAGAGGTTTACGCGAGCGGGGGGATTGGCGTCGCCGGCAGTGATTTCGACCGCGCCATCATCGAGAAGCGCATGCTGCACCATTTTGGCAAAGGGCTGGTGCAGCATGATCGCGCCATCCAGGGGCTCATCGACACTATCCCCGATTGGGCCGCTCTGCCCGATCTCTCCACCCCTCAGGCTAGGGCTGTGCTGCAACGCGCCATCCAGGCAGGTGAAGCGCCCGTCAGGCTGAAAGCGCTCGAATCTCTGATCTTTAATGACCTGGCCTTCTCTTTTTATAACATGGTGGAAGAAACAAAGATCTCTCTGTCTAGCCAGGCGGTGGCGCTGGCGCGAATGAATGAGAAAGACCTGGACATCTGGGAGCTGTACATGCGCAGCCAGTTTGAGAAAGACATCCTGGAAATGTACCAGCAGATCGAGCAGGTGTTGCTTGAAACCATTTCGGTTTCTGGGATGCAGCCCCGACAGATTGATGCGGTGGTTAAGACGGGTGGGTCATCCAATATCCCGTTGTTTTCAGCAATGCTGGAGCGCATTTTTGGGGAACACAAGGTAATAGCATCGGATGTGTTCAACAGTGTAACTGCCGGGCTGGCCATCAAAGCGTCCCAATCGATGTGACTGAAGCTTTTGCGAGAAAATAGGCCCGGACTAATTATTCTTTAAACCAACAACACCAAGGGCTAGGCTATAATTAGAATTAGCTTCGCTGGAAAAATAAATCCCCCGGTGACCGGACTTGGATTATCCCAAAGATCGAGGGTGTAAGGTGATGAAACCAGATTTTAATCTTCAAGATGTACATAAATATTTTTCTGCCCAATGCTTCAATCGGGCGTGGGATTTTATCGATAAACCCGTTCGCAAGCCCGGCGAGGATGAACAGATGCTGCAATTGAGCCTAGCATCGCTGTGGCATTGGACCCAGAGGGAGGACCTCACCCCAACCAACCTGTCGATTGGCTACTGGCAGGTATCGAGGGTGTATGCGCTGATGCGCCAGCCAGATTTAGCCAGACGGTACGGCAATTTATGCTTGCAGGCAGCTAAACAGGAAGGTGTGCCACCATTTTTCTTGGGTTATGCATACGAAGCCCTGGCAAGGGCAGAAAATGCGGATGGAAAATTAGATGATGCCGAAAAGTACCTGGTGGAGGCGCACCAGATTGCAGCTGCTTTGACCAACCAGAAAGAAAAAAAGCAGCTTTTGGCCGACCTATCCACCATCCGCTAGCTTGCTGTAAGCAATACCTGCCGGCAGGATTCGCCGTATCATTGATTTTCAGGCTCAGCCTTTGCATAAAATTTAAGGGGGGTTAAAATCTCTGCATGGGATTTGTTCACTTGCGCACCCATTCGTATTACTCTTTCCTGCGCGCTCTCCCCTCCCCCAAGGGGCTGGCAGAAGCTGCAGTAAGCGCGGGCATGGAATCACTGGCGTTAACCGATCATCACTGCCTGAGCGGGGTGGTAGAATTTTTCGACGCCTGCAATGAAAAGGGTGTACGGCCTATCCTGGGGCTCGAAGTGTACACAGCCCTCCCGCCTCTCGTCGAGCCGTTGGAACCGGGCTGCCTGACCTTGCTGGCGATGGATATGACTGGCTGGCGCAGCCTGTGCCGCATCAGCAGCACCCTGGCAGGCGATGAAGACCGGCTCGAGCTGGACAAGCTGGCCGATGAGTCAAAGGGGTTATTGTGCCTGACGGGAGGGCGGCGTGGATTCCTGTGGAGTTTGCTGGCGAACCGCCAGCAGCGCCTGGCCGAGAGCTGGTTAGTGCGCTTGCAGGATATTTTCTCCGATCGCCTATACGTGGAGCTGCAAAACCATGCCCCTGATGACCTTGAGCTGTGCCTTAGCCTGACCAGCTTCGCTCACCGGCTTCACATCCCCACGGTTGCCTCCCACGACGTGCACTACTTGGCTGCCGACCAGGCTCACCTGCAGCAGACACTGGCATCCATCCGACTGATCCGCCCCCTGGACGAGCTGACATCCTCGATGGTCGCACCTCCTGAAGCTTATTTCCTGTCCGCCCGCGAGATGGAAAGCAGGCTGCCTAATTTCGTCCAGGCACTGGAAACCACCCAGGAGCTTGCCAACCGCTGCAAGCTGGAATTGCCCTTGGGTGAGCTGCATTTTCCCGAAGTCAACCTGCCCGATGGAATATCGAGCCAGGAGCTGCTCAGGCAGAAAGCCCGGGCGGGTGCATTGCTGCTCTATGGGGAAATGACTCCCCAGCTGCAAGCTCGCCTGGATCATGAGTTGGAGGTAATCAATACCTATGGGTATACCTCGTTATTCCTGATCGTGCAGGAGATTCTGGATTTCGTCCGCAAGGAAGGCATCCCGTTTTCATCGCGCGGCTCGGCGGCATCCTCCCTCGTGGCTCATTGCCTGGGGATTACCTCGCCCGATCCTATGCGCCTGAACTTGTACTTCGAGCGCTTCCTCAACCCTGCCAGGGCCACACCACCCGATATCGACACTGACCTGTGCTCCCGCCGGCGCGATGAGGTGATCCGTTTCGTCTACCAGCGTTTTGGGCAAGACCAGGTAGCCACGGTGTGCACCGTCAACCGCTTTCGCAGCCGCTCGGCGCTGCGAGAGGTAGCCAAGGCCTACGGGCTGCAGCCCGAAGAGGTAAGCTTTTTGGCAGACAGCCTCCCCTACCACTGGTATGCTCCCCCAAGCCGCGGAGGCACGAAGATGGGCCCATTTGCCGAATTGAGCGAGCGCTATCGCTCAGCCACGCACCAGGCTATCTTCAAGGATGCCACCGCCCTGATTGGACTGCCACACCACCTGTCCGTACACCCGGGCGGAGTCGTGGTGAGCCCCGGGCCGCTCACTGACCTGGTGCCCACCCAGGCGGCTGCCAAGGGTGTGGTCATCACCCAGTTCGACCTGGAATCGATCGAGCGCATGGGGTTGGTCAAGATAGACTTGCTGGGTATACGCGGGCTGACGGTGCTTGGTGATGTAGTCGAGATAATCGCCAGAGAGAAGCCTGCGGGGGATTCGATTCGAGGAATTTCCCCACTGACCGAAATATTAGAATCCATCCCTACCGATGACGAGGCCGTCAGCCAGATGGTGAGCGAGGGACGGACGATCGGCTGCTTCCAGATCGAAAGCCCTGGGATGAGGGCCACGCTGAAAGAGGTAAAGGCCAGGAGCGTGGATGACATCATGGTGGCGTTGTCACTCTACCGCCCAGGCCCACTTACTGGTGGGTTGAAAGATGCCTTTGTGCGCCGTCACTTGGGCACAGAAGCCACCGAATACCTGCACCCGGCGCTCGCCTCGCTGCTGGCGGATACTTATGGGGTAATACTGTACCAGGAGCAAGTGCTGCGCATCGCCCACGAGTTGGCCGGTTTCAGCCTGGCCGATGCCGACCTGCTGCGTCGGGCCATGTCACACTTCGACGCGGGCAAGCAGATGCAAACCCTGAAAGAGAAATTCATCGCTGGGGCGGCAGAGCGCCGCCAGGTGCCGGAAGAGATTGCCAACCGCATCTGGGAGCTGATGGCAGCCTTCTCAGGCTACGGCTTTCCCAAGGCACACGCCGCTTCCTACGCCCAGGTGAGCTGGCGCTCGGCCTGGTGTAAGACCCACTACCCGGCATTTTTCATGGCTGCTGTGCTGGCCAACTGGGGCGGATATTACAGCCAGCGAGTGTACATGACCGAAGCGCGCCGCATGGGGCTCAAGCTGCGCCCACCCGAAGTGAACTACGCAGAACAGGAGTTCAGCGTGAAATTCCTGGATGGCGAGCCAGTGTTGTTCATGGGGCTCGACCAGGTGCACGAACTCACCCACCGCACGCAAATCGCCATCCAGCACAACCGGCCATTCCGTACATTTGGGGATTTCATCAGCCGGGTTGACCCGCGCCCGGTGGAGGCTGAAAACTTGGTGAAGGTGGGCGCCTTGCAGAGTTTTGGCTCCATCCCGGCGTTGCTGCGGCAGCTGCAGCAGGGCGGCTGGAAAGCCGGGCAGCTTTCACTCTTTTCGCTGGGTGAAAACGCAATTGAGGATTGGAACCTGGCGCAGAAAGTGAGTGCCCAAGAGGAAATCCTGGGCATGGGGGTGGATGCCCACCCGCTTGAGCTGGTTCAGTCAAAGATCGATGATACAGGCGCGCTCAGCACGGTGGAGGCGGCCTCGCGCCTCGGCCAGCATGTCAAGGTAGCCGGAACTCGCCAAATCTGGCGGCGCAGCATCACCACACGGGGCGATTACATTTATTTCATGTCGCTGGAAGACCTGGAAGGTATGCTGGATGTGGTCATCACCTCGGATGTGTACCGCCATTCGAAGGTGGCTCTATCTACACCGGGGCCTTACGTGGTGGAAGGCATGGTGAGCCTGGATAACCAGCGTGCCGAGCCTGTGATTCGCGCCGAGCGTATCTGGGTGCTTACATAGTGATAGCGCTAAACCCGTGCAGGTAGATATGGCCATCGATCGCGAATCTTCTGTTAGGCGTGTGTTTTAAAAAAAATATGGCTTTGCCAATCGATTAAACAATGAGAGGCCGGCACTCACCGCTGGCCTCTCATTGCGATGTCCCCATTCAATTTCCCCGTTCTCACTTACACTGCCCTATAAACGCTGTCCCCCGAATTAGTTCTGATGGCAGTGATGGGTCCCCGACTGATTAAGATTAATTACCACCGGCAGTCGTCTTACACGGCATGAAGATCCGCATAGCCGGGATTCTTGCTGTAGTGCTGCGAGTCTTTTTTTATGATCTTTTCTACGCTATCCAGCAATACTTCAGGCGCAACGGGCTTCACCAGGACCTTCACTTTGGGTGATCCATTGTCCTGCTCCTTTTTGGCGATTTGCTGGTCACTGAGAATTAATACGGGCAGTTCTGGATATTCATTACCGCCACGCCGCGAGATCAATTGACCCGATTCGGCCGCATCGAGATCAAGGATCAGCAGTTGATAAACCCTTGTGTCACGCAGAGCTTGCAAACTATCATGAGAATCAGCTTTGGTGACATCATATCCAGCACGTTGAAGGATAAGGGCGATGGACAGCCGCAGATTTTGATCGTTTTCAACTAAGAGGATTGATGCAGGATGCTTGGCCATAATTGATATCCATTATTATTTTATCGACTTCTAAGCACAAAAAGATTTGAATTTGTTGGATTATATTGGTAAACTACCAATGTTTTTAATAAAACAAGTGAGACGGCTTGAAAGCGTCTCACTGTTTAATCGTCATTGTCAGCCAGGGCTACACTACCAGGCGGTAACCCATCCCGCGCACAGTGATGACCAGCCTGGGATGCCGTTGGTCGGCCTCCAGCGCCTTGCGGATCTCGTGCATCTGCCAGCGGGCAATCTCACGCGCTTCCGCCCGGCTGAGATGCTGGTACCCTTGCGATTCAGAGACTAATTTTTCGTAAGTCACCGTGTTGGGTGAATGCCGCACCAGCGTAACCAGGTAATCAAACGTGGAAGGCGGTAGGGAGATGCTGGCATCTTTGACCTGTACCGAATTAGTGTGCCTGTCGAGGAGCATGAATCCACATTTCAGGTAGCGAGAGGGGTCAGGCTCGGTGACGCCGGTTGTAATGGCGGCAGGGCGTGGCTCCTTGCCCTCAATTGATTGCAATTCGTTCAGCAAGTTCTGCATCTGGGCAGCGATTTCCCGCCGGCGAATGGGTCTTTCCTCCTTTACCAGCTCTTGCACGCGGCTGAGGATGCTTTCCGGGTCGATGGGCTTCAATAAATAATCGCGGGCGCCCAATTTTACTGCCCCAATTGCAGAATCCAGGGTGGCATGGGCGGTAAGGATCAGGATGGGCATGTCGGGATATAGCTCTCTAATTTGTGGCAGAAGTTGGATACCGTTCTGGTCGGGCAGCTTGATATCCAGGAAAGCCAGGTCATATGCGCCGGCTCGCAGCAAGTGGAGCGCTTCGGCCGCATTGGCTGCAGTGGTAATCGCGTAACCTGCCCGTTGCAAGATCAACCCCAGGCTGCGCCGTAAATTGGGCTCGTCGTCAATGATCAGGATGGAGTGACTGGTGCTCATAGGTTCACCTCCTATTTTACCAGTTACTCAGCGCACGATGGGTAGCCAAACAATAAAAGTGGCGCCCTGCCCGGGATGGCTGTCGATGGTGATATTCCCGCCATGTTTTTGGACGATGTCATAACAAATGGACAAACCTAAACCAAGGCCCAATTCCTTCGTAGTCATGAACGGCTCGAAAATATGGGCCAGCACGTCTGGTTTAATCCCCGGCCCGCTATCATGTAGTACCACCCCTACCCGCGATTGGTCGGTCGATTGGATCATATTTACGGCTAATGTTCCGCCGGTGGGTTGCATGGCCTCAATGGCATTCATGGTGATATTCAGCAGCACCTCGATGATCTGGTCGCGTACGCAGCTCACCTGATAGGGCCTCATGGCCGGCGAAGACTGCCAGGTTACATGCGAGTTTTTCAACTGCGGGGTGATCAGTCCATGAACTTCTTCGACAATTGCCAGAAGGTCATGATTAACCATTGCTTGCTTGGCTTGCGGGCGATATAGCTGGCGCAGCTGCCCAACGATGTTAGATAAACGTTGTGTTTCAGACAGTGCCATCTCCACCGGTTCCATGCCAGGTGAATCATCAGCCAGGTCCTGGTGGATTAGATACAGGCAGTTTTTAATCGTCTGCAAAGGATTATTAATCTCGTGGGTCACCGAGCCAACCATGCGGCCAATGGCAGCATGTTTTTCGGCCTGGATCAGCTGGTTCTCATAGGTCTTCTTTTCAGTGATATCGGTGCAGGTGCCCACCCACGATAATACATTTCCATCCTTATCCTTGATGGGTACCCCGCGTAATTCAAAATTACCATATTCACCCGACTTACTCATTATCCGGCATTCAGTTTCATACGAAGCATAAGTTTCTAGGGCTGTGCTCCAAATTTTTTCCACCCGCGGTTGGTCGGCAGGATAGATTGCGTTCAGCCATCCGCGCCCCATGTGTTCATCCAGGCTTTGGCCGGTGAATTGCCTCCAGGTAGGGTTGTCTTCAACCACAGCTCCTTCGGCGTTGGTCTGCCAGACGATTTGGGCGGTGGCCTTTACCAGCGAGCGGTATTGCTCTTCGCTCTTGATCAACGCCTGCTCAGCGCGCTTACGTTCGGTGATGTCGCGCGCCGCGGCAAAAACCCCAGCCACCTTGCCTGACTGGTCCCGGTAAACTGAGGCATTATAGGTGACTGGTGTGATGTGGCCGTCGCGGTGCTGGATTTCCAGCTCATAATCCAGCAGCACCCCGCTCTCAAAGACGCGTTGATAGCCCCTGCGTGCTTTTTCTGGCTCGGTAAAGTAATTATGGAAGTCCTGCCCAATTAGCTCGTCACGCTTGTACCCGGTGATGGTCTCAGTAACCGAATTAACGTCGCCAATTTTCCCGTCAGCTGTGATGGTCACCAGAGCGTCCAGGTTGGCTTCGAGCAGGCTGCGGTTATAGGCATTCAGAGTGCGCAGTTGTTCCTCAGCCTTTTTGCGGTCGGTGATGTCGATGCCCAGCTCCAGGATCATCTTCGAGCCATCCGCATCCTGGAAGGGAAAGTCGAACACATCATAGATGCTCCCATCTGGCCCCGTCCACTCCCAATGATGCTCTTTACCGGTGTTCAGGACCGTGAATGTTTCGCAATTCGCACAGGGTGCATCCAATCCAAAAAGGTATTCGTAACAACGCCTGCCGTCATCTACACCAAAGCGCTCTCGGAAATAACGGTTGGCGAAGGAGACATGGTAATCAGGAGTTAACAATACCGTGTATGCGGGTAATATTTCCAACACATTGTTGAAACGCTGCCGCTCAGCCACCAGGTTGCGAGACTGCTCAATCAGCTCAGCTTCTGCCCTTTTCCGTTCGACGATTTCTTTGGTAAGGTCCTCATTGGCCTTTAAGAGTTCCTGGGTGCGCTCCTGGACAGTGGCCTCCAGTTCTTCATATACACGCCTGAGCTGCTCTTCGGCCCGGATACGCTGGCTGATGTCATTATAGGTTATGACGATCCCATAGTCCTCGAGTGGAAGAGGCGCCGCCGTGACGCTGAGCCATGTGATTTGCCCACCGTCTTTCACAACCCCCAACTCAACGTCCTCGACGCGGCGCTGTTCTTTCAGCGCACGCACGCTGGCAAATTCCTCCACGGGCATGGGGGTCCTATCTGGGCGGAGGATCTTCCATTCTTCTCCAGAGATCTGCCGGCGCTTATGTTCTGCTTCAGGCAAGCCCAATAAGCGGGCAGCCTCCTGGTTGGATTCCACAATTTGGCCATTTTGGTCCGAAATAGTGATCCCCAGGGGAAAGGAATCGAAGAGTACGGCATACTTGGCCAGGTTAATCTTTAATTTTTCTTCCATCTGCTTGTGGGGGGTGATGTCGAGGAAGATGGTGGCAAATTGGTTGGGCGCGCAACGGTAGGCAAATACCTGGTAACAGCGATTTAAGGTGGAAGAATGTTGCTCAAATTCGGCCGGTTCACCAGTAAGCACTACCTCGCTATAGGCATTAACCCAGCTATCACCTTCTGCCGGTAACACCTGGCGGTAGGTTTTGCCAAGGATGTCGTCACGGCGTAGGCCGGTCAGCCGCTCGAATGCCGGGTTAGCTTCCAGGAAGCGGTAATCGACCGGCTTGCCGTTTTCGTCTCGGATCAGCTCGTGAATGGCGAACCCCTCGGTCATGGATTGGAACAGCGAGCGGTAGCGCTCCTCGCTTGTACGCAATGCTTCTTCAGCCTGCTTGTGCTGGGTAATATCATAGGCATATACCTGGATCGTATCGTACTCCGAGGAATAAATGATGGTCTTATCAAATATGTGGCCCTGTATCTGAATTTCCGCAAACGATTGTAGAACTTGATTTTCTTTCGCTTTGGCATACATCGATGCAAAATCATCCAGCAGAAAGGCATATCCATCAGCAATCCCCAGCTGGAGCAGTATATTTTGCGCAGCTTGGTTTCTATATATTAGTTTTCCATCACGGTTAAACTCGAATATCGGGACGGGGTTTAAGTCGGGGAAGGAAGCCAGGCGGCGATAAGCATGATTTTGCTTATCTAGCTCGGTGATCTCGGTTTTCAACCTGGCAATGGTTGCGTTCACATCGTTCTCACTCATAAATGCATACTCCTAAAACGATACCTGTCCTAACAACCTGTCATCCTGGAGCAATAAAAATCAGCCGGATGGCTGATCGTTCTCATTCGTAAATTTTTTCGCCCTCGGCAGCGGCATTCGGGGCATCGCTCTCTACATCACGAGCTGATGGTGAGCCGGCGAGCAATTCGCGGTAATACTCATGCTGGATGACCAGGTCCATGATCTCGTTGGTGCCTGTCCAGATGGTCATCAGTCGGGCGTCGCGCAGCAGGCGCTCGATGGGATAGACGTTGGTATAACCGATGCCGCCCATGACCTGCATGGCATCATTCACTACCACCCACGCGGTGTCGGTGGCGAATTTCTTAGCTTCCGAAACCATGCGTCGTATGAAACCGGAGTTACCCAGGCTGTCGATACAGCGGGCGGTTTCGTATACCAGGGCACGGGCGGCATCCAGGCGTGTGAGGCATTCGGCGATCTTGAAACTGACCCCCTCGAACTGGCGAATCTTCTGCCCAAAAGCCTTACGGCGGTCGGAATAGCGGGCGGCAATCTCCAGAGCAGCGCGTGCCAGGCCCAGTGCACCTGCGGCACTGGTCATCCGCTCGGGGATCATCATCTGGTTGAAAATATCATTGCCGGCGTGCTCCTCGCCGACCAGGTTCTGCACGGGAACTGCCACATTGCGAAAGTAAACCCGCCCGGTACCCCCGCCCCGCGTTCCCATCAGTCCGTACACGTGCTGCACTTCCACTCCCGGCCCACGCTCCACCAGCAGCGTGCTGATGGCCTTGTGCCCACTGTTCTCGGCGCTCGACCGGGCATATACAAGGAACAGGTCGGCGCCTTCGGCGCCCACGATAAAACGTTTCTGGCCTGACAGGATGTAATTGTCGCCTTCGCGATGCATGGCAGCCGTGGCGCCAAAAAAGTCAGAGCCGCCTCGCGGTTCGGTAAGCGCTTCTGCCACGGTCAATTTGCCTGCCAGCACAGGTGCCAGATATCTACCCTTCTGCTCATCCGTTCCGAACACCTGGATTGCCTCACCAACGATAGAGGGTAATGAATACAGGCAGGCCAGGCTGGCGCCCAGCACACCGATCTCCTCCAATGCCAGCACCTCATGAGACCAATCCAATCCTCGCCCACCCCATTGGGTTGGAAAACGCAAGCCCAGCAGGTGTTGAGCCGCAAGGTCTTCAATATATTGGCGTGGGTAGCGCACTTGCTCCGCATCCATGTCTAGCAACAGCTGGCGCGATACTTTGTGGCGCGCAAAGTCGCGAGCTTCGTCACGCACGCGTCGTTGTTCAGCGGTCAACACGAAATCTGCCATATCTCACCACCTCGTTTCTATCGGGCTGCACAGTTTTACCCTGTTGATCTAAGTACCATCGCAGCAATCCTTTACTACCTGCCGGGACAAGAATCTGGCTCACAGCCAGGAGATATTACAACTCACTGTGCGTCACTGGTGTTTCGATTGTATCACCAGTGATGATTAAAAAAAATGAGCTGTCCTTCGTTAAAAACAGCCCAATTTATACAGCCGAGGTTAATCAGTAAAATCAGGTCAGTAACATGTCTCCACTAATGCCAGATATAGGGGATGCGCACCTGGTAAGCTGGCAGCACCGGCACGCCCAGCTGTCCGGCGAAGGCTGCCGTGGCCTGCATTTGTTTCAACAGGTAGCCGGCATTGATGTGAGTGATACTGTCATTGGGTGAGTGTATATAGGGGTTCTTATCGCCATGATAGTCCTCGATTTGCACCGCAGCGATGATTCCCTCCGCACGGAAGGGACCTTCATCCCCTCAACTACAGTCTGATTCCACCTGGGCGGTCAGGTTGAGCTGGTAGGCCTGGATGATACCATCCAGCAGCCCCACAAAATCCAGGGGTTGGTCTCCATTCCACAACTCCATCAAGCCGTCATTGTTAGAGTCGTAACCCACCATATCCACATCCACCACGTAAGAGATGGCATCCAGCTGTTCCTGGGTGAGCTGGTCGACGTAATAGTGCACACCCAGCGCCCCCTGTTCTTCACCCGTCGAGAATAGCAGCACCAGGGTGTTGTGGAACGGGCGGTTCTTGATGATCTTGGCTAGCTGCAGCAGGTCGACTACACCGCTGCCATTGTCGTCCGCCGCTGGCGCATCAGCCTCGCCATCCAGGTGGGCCACAAAATAAATCTCATTTTCAGGATGCAGGATACCCGGCTTGCGGATGATCAGGTTTTGGTCGGCATAACTGCCCCTGCTCCAATTTTGGACCTCCACGCTATAGCCCATGCTTGCCAGCTGTGCCAGCACGTAATCCTTGGCCCATTGAAGCCCTTCGCTACCGGTGAAACGGTTAGTGATGGTGTAGCAGCCCTGGGGGAGGCAAACTGGTTCTGCACCGCTCAGCTTGCGCAGGTCCGACAGCGCTTTTGGCTGGTCTACCTGGCCGATCATCGCCCACACCACGTTGTTGGGCACCACGACGGCTGTATGGGGTAGCACCTTGGTGACGGACGGCCGGGTGATGAGGTCGTGAATCAAGCTCGGGATGTTGCTGCTATACCCGATGACAAATGCCAGGGCTACGAGGAATGGTGGAATCAGCAGGATGGTTTTTTTCATTGCGCTATGCAGTGTGTGGCAAGGTGGATTTTTATGATCTCCAGGTTGTTCTCGCCTGAGCATATATTACCATATTCCTGGGATGGGTCGGAAATTTAAAAACGGGAAGCCGTTGAATAGCCGGATTTCGCCACCGGGCTGGGTCAGGCTCTTTCAAGCCATTCCTCGCGCCAGAAGAACAGGCAAGATCGGTCACAATTGCCGTAGAATTCTGTGCCGGTGCACATCACACCTTCCAGCAGCACGATGCCGCGTGCATTCTTGATTTTATAATTACGCTCGTCCACAAACCTTGCCACTACCTTGAACACTTTTTGGGTCGTGCCGCAATAAGGCTGCATCACGTTCAGGAAGCTGCACCCTTTTAGCTTGCCTTCTTCATCCAGGGTGGCCTGTATTTGCTGGTAAGAGCGCACCCTGACTAATTCACCCGCTTTCAGGCCCAATGAACCTGGTGAAAAATTTATCTCCTCCTCCATTTTTTCCGGCAGTTGGCGCTCATTGCGCCACACAACATTCAGGTGCAACATCTTTTTAAGCGCCCGCCGGGCATTCATGCTCAGGTGTCGCCTGAAGAACAAGCGTACCTGGCTCAACAGGGGCAGGTTCGAGGCGCGACCCATCCCTTTTTCGCCCTCGATTCCGGCAAAGGATTGCATCTGGCATCCGAGGTTGACCAAATCATGTTTCTGGGTGCCCATTGTCATATTCTCCATATTAATAAAGTGAGCTTCTCCAATGATACCGCCAGCAGAGTGGTTAAAGGTTAAGGTGGATTTACCACCCGGGGTGAGCTGAACAGCGTGGCCTTCCGAGCCAGTGTATAGGCTATTTTGCTGAGCTGCAGGCGTAACGGGGCGTGTACGCAGATGTTTCGCCCATAGTTCACCAGCTGCCCACCAAATTTAGCCTTGAAATCGCGCGGGCCATAGGTATCGGCGGGTTTCCCTGCGCCGTTAAAATCAAACTGGTCATAGCCATGGGCTTTTCCCCATAGGAACGCCTGCCATTTGAGCAGCTCGCCCGGGTTAAATGCATTGTAATTGCGGTCGATGCCCGAGTACCAGGCCAGCATTTTGCCCTTGAATAGCAGCACAAATGAGCTCCCGATGTAGCTGTCGCCTGCACGCGCCAAAAATACCTTGCACATCCCGCGAGGTGCCAGCAGGTCATAAGCAGCCTGGAAAAGGCTGACATCTGCCAGTGGCACCTTTACCCGCTGGTACACTTTTTGCAGTTGCTGGTAGGCGAGGGGGATTTTTTCACCGTCGGTGATCTCCTCGATGGAGGCGCCTCTGCTCATTGCCAGCCGCAGGCGCTGCCGGCCACTTTTGCTGATATTGTGCCACAGCTTCTCTTCCGGCAGGCTGAGGTCCACTAGGTAATCCAGGTGGTCTTCATGGGTATACCGGCAGGCATTGAAGATTGGCTGAATAGCGCTCACGTCGGCCAGATGGCGCAGCTCGGTGAACAGGAACCTGCCCTGCATCTCACGCCGGTATGCTTCCAAAAGCTGTTGCAGCGCATTTCTCCCTTCCGGGCCTGCCGCGCAGATAAGCCCACCATATGCCACTGCCCGGGTGGTGAAAGGGTAGAGCAGGCTGTTTTGCAGGGTGACCTGCACAAGGGGCATCAGCGCCAACAGCGAGTTATGCGTATCCACCGCTGCCCATAACACAGGCCGGTGCCCTGCTGCCCTGGCAAACACTTCGAACATCCCGGGGGTGTGGAATATGTTTCCTTGGGGGTGCCGGTGCACGAATTCGTGCCAGGTACGTTCATCAAGAGAATGAACGATGCGGTAAGCCATATCAGTCGCCCGGCTTTAACCGGTATTATTCTCCGTTTTTGAAGGTTTTTGTGCCACCCTGGCCCGCTTTCCATGCCCGCCTAGGTTATCTACCAGGCTCACATAGCCAGCGCTGAGCTCAGCCCAGTTGTAGCGCTGGTTGAATTTTCGGCTGCCCAGGGCAAGCTCCGCGCGCCTTTCGGGGTGCTGGTATAAGTGGAGGATGCAACGGGCCAGGTCGCGAACATCGTCAGGAGTGAAAAATTCACAGTTGGTATCGGCAAAAGTTGCCTCTATGGCCGTGGTGCGAGAGGCCACGGCGGGCATACCCAGGGCTGCATATTCCATCAGCTTGGTGGGCAGCAGGCTGTCAGTGAACACATCAGCCCGGTAGGGCACCACCGCCAGGTCACAGCCCAGGATGACAGCGGGCAGCTCTTCTGCCTGGCGTTTGGGCACCAGGGTCACATATTCCTGAAGGTTGGCTTGCTCGATCATCCTGAAGAGGTCGGGCAGAAAATCACCCTGCCCGGCCAGGGTAAGGTGAAGGCCGGGTATTGAGCTGCGCAGCTGGTCAACCGCCTGCACCAGCAAGTCGATGCCATACCTGTGCCACATTCCGCCGTGATAGATCAGCTTGAAACCATTGCCCCTGGTCGTACATTCCTGGCGGTCATCTATCGGGTGAAAGACGTGCTCATCGGCCACATTCATCAGCACGCTGCATTTCTCCACCGGCACACCCCGCCCAATGAGCGCCTTGCGCCAGTGCTCGCTGACGGTGATCACGTGGTCGGCGAAGCGGCACGAAACCCGCTCTTGCCAGCAGATCAGCTTTATTATTCTGGAATGACCACTGCCAAAACGGCCGTTAAAAAACTCCGGCATCAGGTCGTGCAGGTCCAGGATGATCGGTATGCCTTGCAGCTTTTGGATCAGGCTGCAAAACACCAGAAAATCCGGCAGGTTATGCACCTGGACTGAACGGTAAGGCTGCCTGGCATGCAGCTGATTGATCTTAATAAAAGCTGACAGGAAGAACCGTAGATAGTCTAA
>CAYLPS010000022.1:0-42899 GCA_964385625.1 uncultured Anaerolineaceae bacterium
CAAGTATAGAATTATCGCTCGCCGGGCTTGTGATTCTCCCGCGTTCCTGGCGAACCAGGTCAATAACATCGTCCCGATTAGGGCACAGCCATATTCGCGAGCCGCAAATATTCCCACATCTTCACTGAGCGAAGCTCCAAAGATTGAATAGACGAAAACCGGGGACGCTAAAAACAAGATTCCAAACGCCAGGCACACAGCAGACTTGATGGTCATTAATGTTTTGAAGTTCATTTGATCTTCTCCCTTCTTTCATGAATTTATGAGACGTTCCACTTGGTTAGTAACCTGCTAAATGACAATCTCACAGGTTTTCATTTACGAAATTCTGATGGCCTCGTTTTTATAGCTCTTTAATATTCAGTCCAGGGGCTCTCCTTCCTTTGGTGTCTTGGTTTATAAACAGGCTCCACGCCCATAACAGTGCAATAAAAACAAGCGATAATAACCATAAGGAAACTGTCACTTGATATATAAATAAGATTGTTCGATTGTGTTCCATCCTGGAAATCCCTTGCCTCTTGGCACGATCTGTCTGTATAATACAGACAAGGCGTAAATTTATCGTTAATTTTTTGCATATTGCATTAAGCCGCCTCATTGTGCAAAAAAGGTGGGGATAATGCATTCTCTACAATCCGCTCCCCGGCTTAACTTATTCATAGGACAATGGTGATGCAGATGCTAGAAATCAAGACACTTGGCGGTCTCTCTCTCAAGGTAAACGGTCATAGCCTGCATGACCTGGGCTCACACAAGGCTGAAGCTTTGCTGGTTTACCTGGCAGCCGGGCCAGGAGCCTGTAGTCGTAATGTCCTTGCCACCTTATTGTGGCCGGACAACTCTGAAAGACAGGCATTGACCAGTTTGCGAGTTGCGCTGGCGATTTTAAGAAAAGAGGTGGGGGTTTATATGAATATAACCCGCGACCACGTCGGGATTAAAGCCGCAGCCCAGGTATACTTCGACGTGGCAGACCTGGAAGCGAAACTTGCCAGGCAGGAGGTAGAAGAAGCCCTTGCTATATATCAGGGTGAATTTCTGCAAGGATTCTATATTCGCGACAACCTGGAGTTTGAAGATTGGCGGGTATGGCAACAAGAACGCATTCAGCGCCTGGTCACTAGCGCACTACATGCCGCGGTTTCTAATGCAATCGAGAAAGAAAATTATAAAAAAGGCCAGGTTCTCGCTCAGAAATTACTACAGTTAGATTCGCTGGATGAGCTTGCTCACCGGAAATGTATCTTATTGTATGCCTTGGAAGGTCAGCGGGTAGATGCGTTGGCACAATATTCAAGATGTAAAACGGTACTTCAAGCCGAATTAGGTGTTGAACCTGCGCAAGAGACGCAGGCGTTGTATGCCCAAATATCTCAGGGTGAGCAGCCTGTTAGTTCAAGTGTGCTTTACCCCACGCATGTACTCCCATCTCCACCAACGAGCTTCATAGGTCGCGAGCAAGAGCAAAATGAGATCATCAGTCTATTGGGCAATCCAGCTTGCCGGTTGTTGACCCTAGTGGGCCCTGGTGGGGTCGGTAAAACGCGTTTAGCCATTCGTGCTGCCACCAAATGCCTTCCATCCTTTTCTGATGGCACCTATTTTGTTGCCTTGGAATCGGGCACCTCCCCTGATTATTTGGTTACTGCTATTGCCGATTCGATCCATTTTAAAATTGATTACTTCGCTTCCCAGTTAGAATCAAAGTACCAGCTATTTGATTATTTGAAAAATCGTTCAATCTTATTAGTGCTGGATGGTTATGAAAATTTAGTCGCCAGCGCCGGAATATTATCTGAACTGCTTGATCATGCTACCCACCTGAAACTCTTGGTGACATCTCGCC
Source organism: uncultured Anaerolineaceae bacterium (assembly GCA_964385625.1). Taxonomy (GTDB): domain Bacteria; phylum Chloroflexota; class Anaerolineae; order Anaerolineales; family UBA4823; genus FEB-25. The sequence goes on from CAYLPS010000022.1 coordinate 1,850, forward strand.
AGAAATTGGAGTTAAATTGTGAATGGGTTTTCAATGTAGATGGTTTCCCTGTTCCTCGATTTGCCGATGGAAAAATTTCGGGCGACGAAAGTGCTTTGATTTTATTTGAAGCACGTGCCCGGCAAGCCAGAACTGGTTTTCAGCTTTCTCCCTCCGACCAAGAATATGTGATGGATATCTGCCAGTCAGTGGCGGGAATGCCCTTGGGGATTGAATTAGCCGCTGCCTGGACACCTGTATTATCTACGCGGGAAATCGCAGAAAAAATACAAGAAAGCCTTGACTTCCTTATATCATCGAACCGCGATGTAGCCGAAAGACACCGAAGTCCACGGGCAGCCTTTAATAGCTCCTGGACATTGCTCGATGAAGGACAGCAGGAGGCATTTTGCAAGCTTTCCGTATTTCAAGGCGGGTTCGATTGGCCCGCGGCGCACAGGATTTGCAGTGTCAGTTTAAATCAATTGTCCAGCTTGCTGAACCGTTCTATGTTGGGGAGGAATTACACAGGGCGTTATTATTTGCACGGACTGCTTCGGCAATTTGGGTTGGAAATACTGGATGCGTCGCTGCCCGTTAAAGAAGAGATCTATGACCGGCATTGCCAGTACTATACCAATATCCTGTGTGAGCGGGAAACTAGTCTGCACAATTCGGATATGTATACCGCTTGTCAAGAGATCCGTCAGGAGATGGATAATGTTCGCCAGGCAATGAAATGGGCACTTGTAAATTGGGGTGAGGAAAGGATCCGAAAAATACTGATCATATTACTGGCCTTTTATGTGGTGCATGGGTGGCAGGAAGGAAAAGATGCATTCAAGGAAATCGCTCAAGCAAGGAAAGAAGCCCTGGTAAATCAGAACCTGGAATGGTCTACAGACTCTGTTTACCTTAGCGCACGCATCCATCAAGCGATTTTGTTGTGTAATTTGGGTGTGATCGATGAAAGTGATGCGATATCCAGAGAGTGCCTCCAGTCATTGCGCAAGCTTGGTTTAAACGCGGAACTTTCCGAATGTCTGCATAATATTGGAACAAATGCCTCCTTTCGGGGCGAGTACGAGTTTGCCAGGGAATATTTAGAGGAAGCGATCATCATCGGGAAAGAAAGCCAGGTATTTATCTGGCCCACCTATCTGTTATGGCTTGGGCATACCTACTTCCTGCTTGGAGAATATCAGCTCGGTATGCAGAGCTTCCAAAAATGCTATGATATATATGATCACCAGGAAAATTTATGGGGCAAAGGGTTTGCCCTTAGCAAGATGGGCTTGGCAGCAGATGGCTTGGGTGATTTCCAACAATCTATGTTATATAACCGCGAATCACTTTCGATATTTGAGAAAACTGAAAATATAACCGGTAAAGCTTATACCATCAGTCGCATGAGCATGAGCGCTTATTTTTTGGAGGATTATGCGCAAGCTGTTCAATATGGGCTCGAAGGATATCAGATCTACCAATCGCTTGGCCACCAATGGGGAATGTGTACGTCTCTATGCCGTATAGGATTCGCTTATATAGGGCAGGGAGAGCTTGTAAAAGCTAAGTCCTGTTTTTTCGACGCCCTCGAGCAATCTCGTGTTTACCAGATGACCCCGGTGAGCATGTACGCCTTGCTTGGCATCGCGGCCGCTCTCGCTCAGGAGGGTGATGATAAGGCAGCTATAGAACTGTTTCAATATGCCCAAAGTTATCCTCAGACGCCTTCTCTTTACACACAGCTGGCTTCCCGTTGGATCAAATCAGTGGTTTATGATGTGCACACTGATGTTAAGTCTGCGCTTACTATGGGGGGGTACAGTGATAGCCTCGAAAATATGATAAATAATCTTCAGAAAGCATGGGGGCGCCATGCTTTATGACGGCTCAGCAGGTTGAGTCATAACCGAATATCGAGCTGAATTATCGTTATAGACGCCACGAGTAAGCCGGGTTTGGCTTCAGCTATCTCTCTTGCCCTTACCCCCCAGCCATGGCACCGACGATTCTTAATGGCTCCTCACCCAGGGTCACAGATTCAGGAATTGGGTCCGTGGGCGCTTCAAGCGATATATCCTCCCCCGCGACGAAGAAACGGATGAAAGGTCTCCTCTGCAAGCTCACCTGGTCACGGATGGTGCCGCGTAGCATGGGGTAGCGTGCTTCCAGCTCATCCAGAACCGAGCTGATGCTGGCGGGGGCCTCCATTTCCAGCTCCACCTGGCGGCTCACATTAGCCAGGCTGCATAATTGGGCTGGAAGCAGGATGTGGATCATGGCAATACCTGGGCCTCCACCGAAAAGACAGGCGGGAAATCCTTGGCAATGGTAGACCAGCTATCACCGCCGTCCTTCGAATAGTAGACCTGCCCGCCGGTGGTGCCAAAATATACCCCACACGGGTCCAACGTGTCAACGGCCAGAGCGCTGCGCAAGACGTTTACATAGCAGTTGCTTTGCGGTAATCCTCGGGTCAGGGCTTCCCATTCGTTGCCCCCCGTGCGGCTGCGGTAGACGCGCAGCTTGCCCTCGGGAGGGTAATGCTCCGAGTCGCTTTTGATGGGCACCACGAAGATGGTGTTCGGCTCCTGGCTGTGTACGGCGATGGCATAACCGAAATCTGAAGGCAGGTTGCCGCTCACTTCATGCCACAGCTCACCTGCATCATCCGAACGCATCACATCCCAATGTTTCTGCATGAACAACACCCCTGGTTGTGCCGGATGCATGGCGATGCTGTGCACACAATGGCCCACTTCAGCATCTGCATCGGGCAGCTCGTAAGGAGATGTCAAGCCACGATTGGCGGCTTGCCAGCTTTCTCCCCCGTCACTGGTGCGAAATACGCCGGCAGCCGAGATAGCTGCATAGAGCCGCAACGGGTCAGCCTGGTCTTGGATGATGCTGTGCAGGCACATTCCCCCCGCCCCGGGAGCCCACAGGTTTCCCTTGATATTGCGTAAGCTTGGAAGCTCCTGCCAGGTATTACCCCCATCTTTGGAGCGGAACAGGGCGGCATCTTCTGCCCCGGCGTAAACGGTTTCGTCATCCATCAGCGATGGCTCGAGCTTCCAGATACGCTTAAAGGTCCATGGTTTCTGTGACCCATCATACCCTTGGTGTGTGCCAGGATCTCCCTGGTATGTAAAATTGTTTCCCACAGCCTCCCAGGTAGAGCCGCCGTCTTCCGAGCGCTGTATCACCTGACCGAACCATCCGCTGGATTGCGAGGCATACAGGCGATCGGGGTTGAGCAGAGAGCCCTTCAGATGGTAAATCTCCCATCCTGCGAATAGTGGGCCCTCGATCTCCCAAGTTTCCCGGGTGGCATCCGAGGTCAAGATAAAAGCACCTTTATGCGTTCCCACCAGTAACCTGACTTTGCTCATTTTGTTCCTCCCTGAACCGTTAGATCAATTCTTCTAATCATATCTATTGCCAGATTGACCTGCTTAATTGCTATTATTACATACTGGTCCGGTCGATATAATTTGTAATGATTGGGATTTTATTGGTTTGATCCAATATTTTTCGTAGGCTTTGAGGGCAGGTTGTCTTTCACCTGTCCCCCAATCCTGCGAGGCAATAATACCACAAATCCTGTCCGAATTCTCGGTAACCAATCCCTGCTGGCAGTTGTGAATTTTAGGCCAGGCAGACATCGCGGGTTATAATAACCTCGGGGAATAACGTAAAAGTGTCCATTCATCCCCAATGCCTAATTTCACCATTATCTCGCAACAAGGAGAGCACATGTCTGATACTACCACCCTTCCAGCCCGTAATGAAGTGCCACCTGAGCAAACCTGGGACCTGGATTCCATCTTTGCAACACCCAAGGATTGGGAGGCAGCCTGCGCCCAGTTGCTAGCGATGCTGCCTGACCTTGCGGTGTACCATGGCCACCTCGGAGAAAACCCCCGCACGTTGCTGCAGTTCATCCAGGCATATCAGGAAGCCGGCACTTTGATGGGCAAAATTGCTGTCTATGCCAATAATTCCTATGCAGTCAATAGCCTCGACCAGGAAGCCGCCGCTCGCAGCAATCAGGCACGCTCCCTCATGTCTAATTATGCCGCAGCGATCGCCTTCTTCGACCCCGAGTTGATGCAAATTGGCTTTTCCAAGCTGCGCCAGTGGATCAAAGAAGATATCCGCCTGGCCTTTTTCGCCCATTATGTGGACAGGCTGGAAAAACGCCAGGCCCACGTGCGCTCCGGTGAGGTTGAAGAAGTGCTGGCGATGGTCAATGACCCGTTCTTCGCTGCTTCGGGCATCTACAACACGCTCAACAACGCAGAGCTTGCGTTCGAACCAGCCCGGGCTTCCGATGGCACCCAACTCGAGGTAGGGCAGGCCAGCATTGGCGCCCTGATCACCCACGCCGACCGCGAAGTGCGCCGTACCGCCTGGGAAAACTACCAGGATGGCTATCTCAAGTTCAAGAACACCATGGCAGGCATTCTTACCACCACTATCCGCCAGGATGTGTTCAACGCCAGGGTGCGGGGTTATGAATCATCGTTGCACGCTTCCCTGGCACCTAATAATATCCCCGTGGAAGTGTTCCACAACCTGATCGAGGTGTTCAAGAAGAACCTGCCCACCTGGCATCGTTACTGGCGCCTGCGCAAGAAGCTGCTGGGTTACGAGAAGTTCTGCGTTTACGATATCAAGGCGCCCCTCACCGATAAAAGGCCGGCGGTTCCCTTCAAACAGGCGGTGGATTGGATCGTGGAGGGCATGGCGCCCTTGGGAACTGAATACACGGCCATCCTGCGTAATGGGGTTCTGGAAAAACGCTGGGTGGATTATGCCCGCAACAGGGGCAAGCGCGAGGGAGCATTTTCCAGCGGCTCGATGGGCACGCGGCCGTTCATCATGATGAGCTATGCCGATGATGTGTTCAGCCTGAGCACGCTCGCCCACGAGCTGGGACACTCGCTGCACTCCAACTACAGCCGACTGTACCAGCCGTTCATCTACAGCCGCTATTCGCTTTTCGTGGCTGAAGTGGCCTCCAACTTCAACCAGGCTATGGTGCGCCGTCACCTGTTCGAAACCCAGGTATCCCCTGAATTCCAGGTCAGCCTGATCGAGGAGGCCATGTCGAATTACCACCGCTACTTCTTCATTATGCCCACCCTGGCGCGCTTTGAGCTGGAACTGCACACCCGGGTCGAAAAAGGCCAGCCCATCAATGCCGATATCCTCGTTGGCCTGGCTGCCGACCTGTTCAAGGAGGGCTATGGGGATGAGGTGGAGTTTGACCGCGACCGCATCGGTATCACCTGGGCGCAGTTTGGCCACATGTACATGAACTTCTATGTCTACCAGTATGCCACCGGCATCTCCGGCGCCCACGCCCTGGTAGATGGTGTACTGTCGGGCAAGCCGGGGGCAGCAGACCAGTATCTTGAGTTCCTCAAGCTGGGTGGCTCGATGTACCCCCTCGATGCATTGAAGCTGGCTGGGGTCGACCTCACCTCCCCACAACCGGTAGAGATAGCTTTCGATGTGCTTGCCAGCCTGGTGGATCATCTGGAAAAGCTGAAGGCATAGCTTGCAAGATCTATATCACCCGCTGGCAGACGCCAGCGGGTTTTGCTTATTTATAATTTGTGGTAAAACAATACCTATGTTCCCGGAATCGTGGCCTGAAAGCATGGGTTACTATGCCACCCACAGCTTGATGAGCAGCACCTGCGCCACCCGAGCAGATGGTACAGGTGGAGGCCAGTTACACCGGAAGATTTATAACCGATATATTGAAAATGCCCTCCTGAACCCCGCGTTGGGATGAGGTAAACTTTAGCGGAGCATCAGCAGGCGTGGTTTATGCAAAAACATCTGCACTCATTTTCCAATCTGGCACCCTGGTTCACTCTGTCCATTCTATTCTTGGTCTTTGCCCAGGCGTGCAACCTGCCGACACGGCAGCCTGGAGGGTTGCTTTTTCCCACCGAACAGTCACAGGTGGTCACTCCCCCCCACCAGTCTCAAGGTCATCAAGCTACGCTATTTCCCATCCCCACTTCGATCATCCCCGCTGCTTCCCTCACTCCTGCCGGGCTTCTTTATCCCTTTAGTGGATTGCAAACTGCCACACCCGGCACTGCCGTTCCCGAAATGTGGATTACTGCTTCACCAGGGGAAGATACACCCCCATTTACTTACTGGACCCAGCCGGGTGATACGCTTACTGTGCTGGCAGCCCGTTTTAATGTCACACCCGATCAGATCACCCCTGCCCAGCCATCCAGCGGGTTATTACCGCCTGGCCAGCAGCTCACCATCCCCAACACTTTAGGCGAGCCAGCATATACCAGTGCTGCGTTGCCCGACAGCGCGGTGATTTACTCCCCCCTGGCAGCCGCATTCCAAACCGAAGCCTTTATCACGCAGGCCGGAGGTTTCCTGAGCACCTATGGCGAGCAAGTGGATGAGCAATGGCTGAGCGGCGCTGAGATTGTCCAGCGAGTGGCGCTGGAATCATCCATCAACCCGCAATTACTGCTCGCTTTCCTGCAATTCCGCTCCGGTTGGGTGCTGGGGCAGCCGGCTGAATCGGCCAACCTGGAGTATCCCATCGGTTTCTACGTGCCTGAATATCGCGGGTTGTACCTGGAGCTTTCGCTGGCGGTCAAAGAGCTAAACATCGGTTATTACGGCTGGCGGGAGGGCACGCTGACTGAGCTGGTGCTACCCAATTACACTCACACTCGCCTCGACCCCACCTTGAACGCCGGGTCGGTGGCAACCCAACTGCTCACATCCATATTTTATCTCTCCCCATCTGACTGGCTTGACGCACTCTACGGCTCAGGCGGCTTGCTGGAAGTCTACCGCGCCATGTTTGTTGACCCCTGGCAGGCCGCGGCGAGCGTGGAACCGCTCTTCCCTGAGGGCCTGGCTCAGCCGCCCCTCGAGCTGCCGTTTACCCCCGGTGAGTATTGGAGCCTTACCTCCGGGCCGCATATTTCCTGGCGCACTGGCACGCCGCGCGGCGCGCTGGATTTTGCCCCTATTACCGGCGAACCTCCCTGTGCGGTTTCAGCCGCCTGGGTCACCGCTTCAGCGTCCGGGCTGGTTACCCGCGCGGAAAATGGCCTGGTGGTGCTGGATTTGGATGGGGATGGTTACGAGCAAACCGGCTGGGTACTGGTGTACATGCATATCGCCGGGCAAGACCGCATCCCTGTTGGAACTTGGGTGGAGACGGATACACCGCTCGGGCATCCCTCCTGTGAAGGTGGGCAGGCAACCGGCACACATGTCCATATTGCGCGCAAATATAATGGCGAGTGGCTGGCCGCAGATGGACCACTACCTTTTGTACTCAGCGGTTGGACCGCCCATGCAGGAAAGCTCTCATATGAGGGTACACTTGAAAAGGATGGCAAAATTGTATCTGCCCAGCCGGATGGATCATCAGGATCAACTATAATTCGGTGAGGGAGACTTCTGGGTTGGCATAATTTATCTTTCGTGGGAGGAAAATTCTATGCCTGAAAATTCTATAAGAAATACGCTGCTTTCTGATATGGATTCAGAGTGGGCAAATATCGAGAAGCTCTGTTTTAGGCTGAGAGAGGATGATATGATAAAGCCTGCTGTGCAGGGTGAGTGGTCGGTGAAAGATACCCTGGCACACCTATCCGCCTGGGAAAAGTACCTGCTCGATCGCCTGGGATACGTGATGACCGGGCAGCCACCCCTCTTCCCGGTGATGACCAGCATGGACGATGTACACCGCTTTAACGCCCGGGTGTACGCCGAAAACAAAGATCGCCCGCTTGCATCGGTGATGATTGAGTTCCGAAATCTTTATAAGGAGATCATGGATGAGCTGGAGGCATTGGATGAAAGCCAGTTGAACCAGCTGTATACCTATGATTTCCCGGACGATAAGCTCACCCTGCTGCAGTTGATCCGTGCCAATACCTGTGAGCATTTCCGCGAACATTGCATCGCACTAACAAAAAAAGAATGAAGAGGGCTGGGAACGAAGACAGGTGTTCATCCGAAAGGTGGTTACCACCATTAGCGGCAAGAAAGAGTGCTTGAGTGGTGCTAATGGACAATTCGCCGGCTTGATGCACAATGTCCAGGATCACAGGTCGCACGTCACCGCAGACTAACCCATGGGTGCAATTCTTTTGATAACAAGGAGATCACGATGATCGAGATGCCTGAAGCATGGACAATTGCAAGCCAGATGAATGAGACCCTCACAGCAAAAACCTTCCAGCATTTTGCCCTGGGTGTCCTCAAGCACAAATTCCTGTGGCTGAGCAAGCCTGCGGAGGAATATGATGCCTTCCTGGCTGGTAAGATGGTCACCGGCGCAAGCAGCTATGGCCGTTCGATCTACCTGTACGTGGGCGGAGATCACCTGCTGTGGTTTGGCGAGCTGGGCGGGCGCATCCTTTACCACCCGCAGGACCTGGGGTTGCCAGCCAGATACCACCTGCGGTGGGACTTTACGGACGGCTCGGTGATGACCTTCAATTTACAGATGTGGGGCTTCGTTGGCTTGCTGGAAAAAGCGCAGCTTTCCAGGCATCCCTCCGCTGAGGTGGGCGTACCGCCTTTATCTCACAGGTTCGCCCTCGAGCGTTTCGACCAGCTGCTGGAAGAGTATCCTGAAAAGACCCAAAAGGGCGTCAAGGGGTTCCTGGTCACCAGCAAGCACATCAACGGCATTGGCAATGGTTACCTGCAGGATATCCTTTATAGGGCGCGCATCCACCCTGCCCGCAAAATCCCCACGCTATCCGTCGCTGAGCGGCAGCGCCTGTATGCCGCCATCCAGGAAACCATCTCCCAGGCCATCGATCTAGGCGGCCGGGAGGACGAGCGCGACCTTTTCAACCATCCAGGGGGGTATGTCCGCCTGATGAGTAGCCAGACGGTGGGCAAACCCTGCCCGAATTGTGGCACAACTCTAGAAAAAATTAATTATTTAGGTGGGGCATGCTACCTGTGCCCTGCCTGTCAGGTGTAAATATGGACATTCCAAATCTAATGCGCGCCATGCTGCTCGTAGAGCAGCGTAAACCGTTGAAATTAGCTGAAGTGCCTGTCCCGCAGCCCGGCACCGGGCAGGTATTGATCAAGGTGCACACCTGCGGTGTGTGCCGCACTGATTTGCACGTGTTGGACGGCGACCTGACCGAGCCAAAGCTGCCGCTCATCCTGGGCCACCAGATCGTGGGTGCGGTAATCCGCCTGGGGGAAGGTGTGGAGCGTTTCACACCCGGGCAGCGCATCGGCGTTCCCTGGCTGGGCTACACGGATGGGACCTGTCGTTACTGCCAGAGGGGGCAGGAGAACCTGTGTGAGCACCCCAAATTCACCGGTTATACCCTGGATGGCGGTTTTGCTGAATACGCAGTGGCTGACCAGCGTTATTGTTTCCCCCTGCCCCAAGCCTATAATGATATCGAGGCTGCCCCCCTGTTATGCGCCGGACTGATTGGTTACCGCACCTACCGGTTGGCGGGCGAATATAAAGATCGCCTGGGCATCTATGGCTTTGGCGCTGCCGGGCACATCATTGCCCAGGTGGCGGCTTACCAGGGGAAGAAAGTGTATGCCTTCACCCGCCCTGGAGATAGAGCCACTCAAGAGTTTGCCAGGAAGCTGGGTGCTTATTGGGCTGGTGGCTCGGATGAGATGCCCCCCGATCAGCTGGATGCCGCCTTGGTGCTGGCGCCGGTGGGTCCCCTCATGGTGGCGGCATTGAAAGCAGTCACCCCGGGTGGCGTGGTGGTGAGCGGTGGCATCCACATGAGCGATATCCCATCCTTCCCATACCACCTGTTGTGGGAGGAGCGGGAAATACGCAGCGTGGCCAACCTCACCCGGCAGGATGGCGAGGAATTTCTTGAGATTGCCCCAAAAGTGCCGGTGAAGACCCAGGTTACACCCTATAAGCTGGAGCAGGCCAACCAGGCGCTGGATGACCTGCGCTCAGGCAAACTTGAAGGCGCAGCGGTATTAACAATTTAACGCTCAAGGAAAAGCGATGGGAGAAAATCCCATCGCTCTGCCTTAACCGTATCAGAAAAATATCAGTCTCCAGCCGACACCTTCGCAGGCTATAATCTGCGCGAGCCCGAATTATTTATGATGTGATCTTGATATCGCGGATATAATTTGGCTTTCGCTTCCTTCGGGTGCTCTCGAAACTCAGATTGCTGAAGGTTATGCTTGGCATTGGCTTGCCTGCCTGGACCTGCCATGAAGCTGATCAATCCTACCGATGCCAATGCCAGGAAGCCTGCAATCAAGTACAGGCTGCTGGCACCGATTGTCTCAATCACGTATCCGGAACCAGCGAACCCAAACACGCCGGAAACCCAGCTCATGGTATTTATAGCAGGTAAGCTGCGCCCCAGTTCCTGCTGTGGTACGATGTCGGTTGCCAGGGCTGAAGCCAGCGAGCCGCTTAGGCTGCGTGTAATGAGTATCGTGGCGGCAACGACCCAGAAATGCCACAGTTGATTTGCCAGCAGCAGGCTTAAGCTGCTCATCACGGCTAGCGAGTAGCCCAGGGCGAGAAATAATTTACGCCCCAAACGGTCTGAGAGCAGCCCGAACCCCAACACGATCGGGATGGTCACCAAACCACCCATCACATTCGTACCGGCGATAGCAGCCGGTGAAAAGTGAATGGATTTCATGGAGAGGGACAGGCCAATGCGGATGATACTCACCGTCATCGCTGAGAAAAACACGGCAAAAAGCAGCAATCGGTAACTTGAACTGGCTTTATAGCCAGCCAACTTGGTTGCCGAAGCCTTGGGTACTTTTATTTCCGGCTTATCATGCACCTTCCATAACCCTATCAGAGGCCATATGCTATACACCAGCGCCAGCATGGTAAACATCAGGGGATAACCTTTCCATCCCACCATCCAGCTAATTGCTGAGCCGCCAAGAAGCGCTCCCAGGGGGTTTGCAAGGGCTGCCAGGCCGAACCACCTGCCACGGCTCTTTTCATCGGCATTCAAACCAATAAAAACATTAACTAACGATAGGCCAATTCCACCAGTGAACCACACGATACAGGTCAGCAGGATGATCTGCCATAACGCCTGTACATGGCCCATCGTGTACAGTGCGGGCGCACCAATCAACCCCGCCGTGACAAACATAAACTTACGCGGCATTTTTCCTGAGAGCCAACCGGTCACCAATGTTCCCAGAGTGATGGAAATATAAGTTGCTGCCAGGTAAAATCCGGTGATCGTGGGTGTGGCCCCAAATTCGCTGGCATACACGGGTAGCAGAGGGAATAAACCAAAGCCAACGAACAGGATGGCGAAGCTGCTGAAAAATAATGGTAAAAAATTTTGGTATTTCATCACCTTTACTCCATAATTGGTATATTTGTTTCCTGAATTTCAGTATACAGAACCATCGTTCCATAAACGGTGCAGCTACCATCCCTCAAACGTCCCACATCAATGAATTTTCACAATTTCACCCCAATTTGTTGTAATTAAGGTAAAATGAGGTATGGGTGGATATCGATTAAGTCTTTTGGATGTACCGCGGCTTGAAGGAGATGGCAATCAAGTACTCAGCGCACGGCGTAAGACCATGGCTCTTTTGGCGTACCTGGCGGTCACAGGTCTGACACAAAGCCGTGATGTGCTGGCAACGTTTCTGTGGCCGGAATATGACCAATCGAATGCGCTGGCTAACCTGCGCCGCGAGCTTTCACGAATCAGGGAAAGCATAGGCTCGCAAGCATTGACCGCAGATCGCCAAAAGGTGACCCTCAACCGTGGGGAAAACCTATGGCTCGATGTCATCGCCTTTAAATCAAAGTTAAAACAGGCATCCAATCACCCGCACCCTCTTAACCAGGTTTGTGAACGGTGCCGGGAAACTCTTCGGGATGCCATAGCCTTGTACCGCGCCGATTTCATGACCGGCTTTTCTTTGGCGGATGCTCCCGAATTCGATGAGTGGCAGTTTTTCCAGAGGGAAGAGATGCGCCGGTTGCTGGGCGAGGCATTACTTAAGCTCATCGAATCTCATGTTGAGCGAAGGGAATATTCGCCGGCCATCCCATACGCTCGGCGCTGGTTGTCCCTCGATTCGATGCATGAGCCTGCCCACCGCTGGCTGATGAAACTATATGCCTGGTCGGGCCAGCAGTCTGCTGCGATACGGCAATACCAGGATTGCCAGCGCATCCTGGGTGAAAACATTGGGGTTAAACCCGAGCAAGAAACAATCGAGCTATACCAGGCAATAAAAAAACACCAGCTATTTCCACCTGCAGCAGAAAAAAACCGAAATCCGTCGATAGACGATCGAGCAGTTCATTTAGAATCCGAACGAATGAGGAATGAGAAAGCTTTAATTGCCAGACAGGCATCCTCCTCCGATTACAGCGTACCCTCTCAATCCATTCGATTTTGCACCTCACCAGATGGTGTGCGCTTGGCGTACGCAGTTGTTGGTGAGGGGCCTTTGCTGGTGAAAACTGCCAACTGGCTCAGTCACCTCGAGTATGATTGGAACAGTCCGGTATGGAGGCACTGGATGGCTGAGCTCACTAGCCGTTGGAAATTCGTCCGATATGACGAGCGGGGGTGCGGCCTGTCAGATTGGGATGTGAAAGACTATTCGCTAGATGCCTGGGTAAGAGATTTAGAGACTGTGGTCGATTCTCTTGGCCTGGAACGCTTTCCACTCTTGGGTATATCCCAGGGAGCTTCAATCGCCGTTGCCTACGCGGTCCGTCATCCAGAGAGGGTCAGCCGCCTGGTCTTATATGGTGGCTATTCGCGCGGTCGCCAATTTCGTGCAGAAACTGCCGAGCAACGCGACGAATTGGATGTGACGATCAAATTAATAAAGCTGGGTTGGGGGAAAGTCCACCCGGCGTTCAGGCAAGTTTTTTCCATGATGTTTATACCTGAAGGGACAGCGGAGCAACTCCATGCTTTCAATGAGCTTGCTCGCATTACCACAACTCCCGATATTGCGGCGCAGATCGTAAATGGATTTCACAAGATTGATGTACAAGATTTGGCCAAGCAGGTCATCCAGCCCACGCTGGTGCTCCACGCAAAGGACGAATTACGAGTTCCCTTTGAAGAGGGGCGCAAATTAGCCGCGTTAATCCCCAATGCCCGACTGGTGCCGCTTGAAAGTAAAAACCATATTTTATTAGAGCATGAACCGGCGTGGCAGCAGTTCCTGTATGAAGTCACAACATTCTTGAAAGAATAGACGTGTGGCATCAGGTGGACCAGACCCATCACCAGCTGACCCATCACGCATTACTTTCCATATCTGTTACAATCAGGTGCGTCCCAATCCTGGCCTCAAGGATTTGTTATGCTTTACGCTTCTTCCGATTCCCACGACCCCGAAACCATTATCCTCAAGGATGGCAGGCAAATGGTCATCCGTCCCATCTGTCCGGATGACGCCGACGATTTGCAAGCCACCTTCCAGCGTTTGTCGATTCAAAGCATTTACATGCGCTTTTTATCCTTCAAAAAAGAGCTATCCGATGAAGAAGCCCACCAGTTGGCCACAGTGGACTACAACTTACGCATGGCTTTCGTGGCGGTCTACAACGAAAACGGTACTGACATCGTCACCGGGGTGGCGCGCTACTGCATTCTTGACCCTCAGCACCCCGAGACCGCTGAGGCCGCCGTGGTGGTGGTGGATGAATACCAGGGGCTGGGTATTGGCAAGCAGCTGCTCAAGCGCCTGGTGCTGTATGCCCGCAGTAAGGGCATCGAGATCATGCGCGGCAACCTGCAGGTGGGGAACGATCGCATGCTGACGCTGGTCAAGAACAGCGGCCTGCCCAACCAGACCCGCTATGTGGATGGCATCTGGGAGGTGAGCATCGACCTGCGTCTGCAGGATTCGACCACGGTAAAATGACCCATCACGCCTGGATTTCATCCTCCCCGGCTGAGTTGGCGGCCGCCTTTGACGCCGAACACCAGTTGTTGCAATTGCACAACACTGTCAATGAGCGGGCGATTTGCCGTAAATACTCACGCCTGGTGAAAGGTGCCCCCGCTGCATATGTTCACCAGCTGGCAGGCGAGCTGCTCCTCACATACGCCCACCGCTGGCAGGCGTATGAGCTGATCGCTGGGCACAAGCAAGCTTACCAGGACCTGGACGAAGAAAAACTGGAACACCTGGGGCAGGGGATCAGCAGCTGGTGGTCTACGGATGCCTTTGCCCGCACCCTCTCGGGCCCGGCCTGGAGGGATGGGCTGGCAGCCGATGCGCTATTCGTGAAGTGGGCCCGTTCACCAGATCTGTGGTGGAGGCGCGCTGCCCTGGTGAGCACCGTGGCCTTTAACATGCGCTCACAGGCAGGCGTGGGGGATGCGGGCCGGACATTGCTTATTTGCAGCATGCTTGCAGATGACCACCAGGACATGGTGGTCAAGGGATTATCCTGGGCGTTGCGCGAGCTGGTATATTTCGACCGCCAGGCGGTGGAGGGTTTTCTGAGTGAATATGGTCCTTTGCTGGCTGGACGGGTGAAGCGCGAGGTGGGGAATAAGCTGCGCATAGGTTTAAAATACCCAAGATAATTGCATTCACTGCCACGGGCTTGAAATCTCCGTGTATAGGTTTATTGTTACTTCGGAACCAGCTTTTTGGGTCCTGCTTGCCATTACTGGCGCTATACCACCGTCCAGGATAACGGTACCGCTGCCCTGTTCATCATTGACCTTATAATCCCCTACCCGTTTCCATTTCATCCTTCACCGCCTTGTAAAGCGTCTCGGCTTTGAGCTCACTCAGCGTGTAGCAGGGGGCTTCCAGGTGGTCGGCCAGTGCCTGTGCCAGGCCCTGGTCGAAGGCGGCGTGTTCCATGTTCACCACCACGCAGCGGATATCGTCGGCTGCGATCTGCTCTGCAAGCTTGTGGGCTTCCTCTTGGGGTGGCATGGATGACATGGAAACGTTCCCTGCGCCATCGGTAAGCAATATGACCAGCGGTTGCACGTCGGGGTGCAGGATTTTCTCGCGCTGCAGGGTCTGGTGGGTCATGTACAGCCCGGCAGAGAGGGGCGTCTTGCCGCCCACGGGGATATCTGCCAGGGCGCGCTGGGCAAGCATGACCGAGTTGGTGGGCGGCAGCACCATGGTGGCGCGATCCTTCTGGAACACGATCAGCCCCACCCGGTCACGCCTCTGGTAGGCGTCGGTAAGCAAGGAAAGGATGGCACCCTTGGTGGCAGACATGCGCTCTGCCACTGCCATCGACCAGGAGGCATCCACCACGAAAAGTACGAAATTCGCGGTCTTCTTCACCCGCACCTTGCGCTGGAAGTCGGATGGGCGGATGGCAAAGGCTACTCGCTTGCGCATCTCCTGGCGCTCCTTCTGGAATGGGGCGGCTGCCCGGATGGTGGCATCGAATGCCAGGTCATCGGTTTTCCCCTTGGCGGGGCGCGCCTGGATGTAGCGGCCCCGCTTGCGATCGGTGTGGGTGCGCGAGCGCCTTCCCGCGCGCTTGCGGTACAGCTGGTCGAGGTTCGTGTTCAGGTTGCGCGGCCGGAAAGATTCGCCCACGTTCACTTTTTGGCCCCCATCCCACCAATAGGCATTGCCCACGTCAAAGACGCTTTGCCTGGCAGGCTCACTCTGGTTCGGACTCTGTTGGTCTTGCTCCGAGGTGAGGTTTAGCTCTTTTTTTTTTCGTAGCGGGGCGTACGGTCTTCTTCGTCTGTCACCGGCTCGGGCTCTCCCGGGCTGACAGCCGCGCCTTGCAGCTGTTCGATTCGATCCTGAAGCTCATCCTCCGACACCACTGCTTGTTGGAATGGTCCCTGGCGGATGCGATGGGGTAATGCCAGCTCGGCTGCCAGGGCGATATCGCGCTCTGTGATGGACATGCGCCCCTCGAAAGCTGCCTGGGCTCGAGCTGTTTTGAGGATCACCAGGTCTGCGCGGTGGCCTTCCACGTTGAGTGAAGCAGTGAGGGCTGCAATGGATAGCAGGTCATGGCTGGTATAGGTGATCTTATCCACCAGCTTGCGTGCTGCCTCAATTCGATGAGAGAGCTCCTTCTCTTTATCCAGCCATTGCATGCGGAACTTCTCGGGATCTGCTTCGAATGCCAGGTTGCGTTCCATGATCAGCACACGTTCACGCGCTTCACGGATGCCGTAAATCTCTGCGGAATGGGCGAAACGGTCCAGCAATTGTGGGCGCAGGTCGCCTTCTTCGGGGTTCATGGTGCCCACCAGGATGAATCGTGCCGGGTGGGCAAACGAGATGCTTTCACGCTCCACCACGTTAACGCCCATGGCAGCTGAATCGAGCAGCAGGTCCACCACGTGATCATCCAGCAGGTTTACCTCGTCGATGTACAGCAAGCCACGGTTAGCAGCTGCCAGCACGCCCGGCTCGAAGATGCGCTCACCCTTCTGGATGGCTGCCTCGATGTCCAGGGTACCTACCACGCGATCTTCGGTGGCGCTGATGGGCAGGTCGATGAAGGCAATCCGCCTCTTGACCACCTTCAATTCCACACCCTGGATTTTGCGCTCCTTCACCCAATCAGACCAGGTCAGTGGGGCATCGGGGTCGTCATTAAAAGGTGAATCGGCATACACTTTTATTTCGGGCAGCAGGGCTGCCATGCCGCGGGCGGCAGTGGACTTGCCGGTGCCGCGTTCACCGCGAATCAGCACGCCGCCAATACGCTGGTCCACTGCGTTCAAAACCAGCGAGCGTTTCATACGTTCTTGACCAACGACGGCGGTGAAAGGATAAATAGGTCGCATAGATCGATTTGGGTGTGCCTCCTGCCCAGCAAGCGTATATTATACCCGTATGTGAAAGTCTTGCAGATAAATATTATTATCAGAACGCGCCGTGCTAAGGTTGTGCAAGCCTGACATCCCTGATTTCCAACCTGGCGGTCTCAGGATTAGCCAGGGTGCCATAGGTTATCCTGCCTGCGGGCGGTAGGGCCGCGTACTGGTTATCCAGCCAGATCACCAGTGTCAGGGGGCCTTGAGGACTCACCGCCGTTTGCATGAGTTCTCTTCCATCAACACGGAAGCGCGTCAGCTCTGTCTGCCAATGCAGCTCGTAGGTGTGCCATTCGCGGACGCCCGTGGAGATTATGGTAGCGTCCTGCTGCACAAAACGGCGCAGCAGCCTGCGTACCAAACCAGAAGTCCAGGGGGTAAAGGCCAGGGTCAGGATTGGCGAGCCTAAAAGCAACAGAGCAGGAGAAACCTTGCGTGGCTTGAAGCTGGCAGCTAAAAAGCCATTAGCGGGTAGGTCATCCCTGAAAGACAGGTAATTTTGAGGGGAGGCGTGGAAAAACCATACTGCCTCCGGAAGGGCTGGAAGATAACTGGCTGTACCGCCGTAGCTCAGCAAAAAGCCAAAGGGGTCATTCCAAAAGCCAAAGCCCCATGTGCCAGGGATGTTTTCAGCAGAAGCCCGCGCCTGCAAACTCAGCAGCAGGGGAGGCTTCCAACGGTAGTTTTTCCGGTGGCGCCTGGTATGGTCGTCCAGCTGAGCTAGAGAATATCTACCCGCAGCATGCGCTGGGGTTTCCAATACCCAGGAGCTTTCTCCCACTGCCTTAATGTTGCAGTCAGGTGTATGGCTGATATGGAGCGCAGGCCTAGATTCTCCCATCCTTGGGCAATCATACCACGCCTGGGCAGCGAGTCCGAAACCTGCCATGATAATCCGTCGACAGGCCAATGATATAATTCAGCCATTATTGGAGGCTGCATGGAGATTACCTGGTATGGCTTATCCTGTTTTCGCCTGGCGGAACGCAACCTGGCGTCCGTGGTCACTGACCCCTACGATTGCCAGGTGGTGGGGTATGAGCCGCTCAAGCTAAGGGCGGATATTCTCACCGTCAGCCATGACGCTCCCGGCCACAACCATGTTGCCGGGGTCAAAGGATATTCGCACCTGGTCAACACCCCAGGGGAGTTTGAAATAGGCGGGGTTTTCATCACCGGCATCCAAACCAATGGATATGGAAAGCAAGATTCGGGTGAGCCGCGCAACACCCTGTATGTCTTCGACTACGAAGGAGTAACCGTGGCACACCTGGGTGATTTGCGCAAGGTTCCCAGCCAGACCGAGATCGAAGCACTGGGCACAGTGCACATTGTCCTGGTTCCTGTGGGGGGCGGAGGCGGGTTGAATGCTGCCAAGGCAGCAGAAGTGATCAGCCTGTTGGAACCCGGATTTGTAATCCCCATGCACTACGGTACCACTGGATGTAACCTCAAGCTGGCTCCATTGAGCAAGTTCCTCAAAGAAATGGGCCTGGGAGCGATTAAACCCCAGCCTTCGTTGAAAGTGACCAGGAGCATGATCCCTGAAGAAACACGCGTGGTGGTGTTAGAATACCAGCATTGATTAAATGGGAGCAGGATAGTGACGGTTAAACTAATCATGACCTGGGATATCACCCCGGGACGGGAACAAGAATATTTCGAGTTTGTGGTGCGGGAATTCATTCCCCAGGTGCAGCAGCTGGGGATGGAGCTTAAGGATGCCTGGCTCACCATGTATGGCGACCAGCCGCAGATCATGGCTTCGGCACAGATGCCCGACCTGACCTCCATGCAAAGCATTCTGGATACTAAGGAATGGCAGGGGCTGATCAACAAGCTGCTCGACTTCGTTGATAATTACCAATATAAAATCGTACCCGCGAAATCGGGTTTTCAGATGTAATGATTCGCCATAAATCGAAGATTGTATGTTCACCTTGTCTGGAAAAGTGAAGAAGTAGCTGTTGATTGATTGGTTGAAGCACCCAGGGGATTAATACAGCAATTGCCCCATTATGTTTGAAAACACCAATTCCTGGTGGCGGGAAGGTACTGGTGCTCGAAAAAACGCCTTTGAGCTTCCTGCTTCAATCCCGCCCCGCTAGTCGATTTAATTGGCGTAAAACCATAAATATTCAGGATGTTTGCAATATCTCTAAAAAGGCATCACATAGATAACCAATATGGAAAGATGACCCTGGAAGACAAGCAATTCTCAAATCGCTTACTCAGGTGGTATGCCACCCACGCAAGGGTGCTTCCATGGCGAGGTCATTCCGACCCATATGCTATTTGGGTGTCGGAGGTGATGCTCCAACAGACACGTGTGGAGACGGTGAGCCCCTATTTTGAGCGCTGGATGGAGCGCTTCCCATGCATCCAGGCGTTGGCTGGGGCAAGCTTGCAGGAAGTGTTGTCAGCCTGGGAAGGATTAGGCTATTACGGCCGTGCGCGTCACCTGCACGAGGCTGCACGAATCGTGGTGAACGAATTTCACGGGATGCTGCCTGAAGAAGCCCCTCAGCTGCAGAAATTACCCGGTGTGGGGCGCTATACCGCCGGGGCAATCGCCTCGATTGCATTCGGCAGAGATGAGCCCACCCTGGATGGGAATATCCGCCGGGTTATCGCCCGCTATTTCGATGTTAGTGAAAATGCCCGTTCGACGGCAGGAGAGCAAGAATTGTGGCAGCTGGTAGCCAGGCACCTTCCGAAAGGACATGCCGGCGAGTACAACCAGGCATTAATGGACCTGGGAGCCAGCTTGTGCGTTCCAAGATCTCCCGTTTGCTCCCATTGCCCATTGGAAGCTGGCTGCCGGGCGAGGGTGTTGGGGATCCAGGAATTCAGGCCGGTAGTCACACCAAAGCCAGCTATCCCGCACATCATCGTTACCGCTGCAGTGATTAGCCGGGATGGGAGCGTGTTAATCGCCCGCAGGCCGGCAGAGGGTTTGCTGGGTGGAATGTGGGAATTTCCGGGTGGCAAGCAGAAGGATGGTGAAGACCTGCCCGCCTGCCTGGTGCGTGAGCTGCGCGAAGAGCTGGGAGTGGACGTGGATGTCGATGAGCAGATTGGCGTTTACCGGCATGCCTACACTCATTTTCGGGTCACGCTCTATGCATTTCACTGCCGGCTCCTTGCCGGAGAGCCGCGGCCCCTCCAGGCTGAAGAGCTGCGCTGGGTTTTCGTGGGTGAATTATCACACTTTCCCATGGGGAAAATCGACCGCCAAATCTCTCAAACCCTGTTATCATCTATGCCGCTATGACTGATCCAATTATCATTGACTCACACGAAGACCTTGCCTGGAATATCTTGACTTTCGGGCGCGATTATACGCTCTCCGCGGCAGAAACGCGTGAAAATGAGCGCGATACGCTCACCCCTCAGCTGAACGGTGATACCTTGTTGGGCTGGCAGGATTACCAGCGGGGGAAGGTGGCGATCGTATTTTCCACCCTGTTCGCTGCCCCTGCACGCCACAATTTTGGCGCGTGGGATACGCAATGTTACGAATCGGATGAAGAGGCACATGCCAGGTATTGGTCGCAGCTGGATGCCTATGACCGCCTGGTGGATGAGCACCCGAACCTGTTCCGAAAAGTTGAAAAACAGGTTGACCTGGATGCCATTCTTTCTCACTGGCAGCGTACAGATACCGAAGAGCATCCGGTGGGGCTGGTTGTACTCATGGAAGGTGCCGAAGGTGTGCGCCAGCCAGCAGAATTGGAAGATTGGTACCACAGAGGTGTGCGTATCATCGGGCCTGCCTGGGCGGGGACGCGCTTCTGCGGAGGCACGCGCGAGCCCGGAGGACTGACCAAAGATGGTTATGCCCTGCTGGAACGCATGGCTGAATACCGATTCACGCTCGACCTCAGTCATATGGATGAGAAAGCTGCATTACAGGCGTTGGATGCTTATTCAGGTGCGATAGTTGCAACACATGCTAATGCACTGGCCTTGCTGACGGATTCGGGTAGCAATCGCCACCTGAGTGATAGGGTCATTCAAGGCCTGATAGAAAGGGACGGCGTGATCGGGATTATCCCTTCGAATGGTTTCCTCCGCCCCGGATGGAAGGATGCCGGGGGGAGGGGCAGCGTGAGCCTGGAGGCCTATGTGGCTCATATCGATTATATCTGCCAGCTGGCAGGTGATGCCCGGCATGTGGGGATTGGGAGTGATTTCGATGGAGGCTTCGGGGTGCAATCTGTGCCGTCTGAGATTGACACCATCTCTGATTTACGAAAAATAATACCAATATTGAATCAAAAGGGGTATACTGAACATGACATTTCCGCCATCCTAAGCAGGAATTGGCTGGTTCATCTTCAAAATACCTTACCGGAGGTTCTATGACAGATGCTCCGCCTGTTCGGAAAACGAATGGCAGGTTGCGCATTCGATTAGGCTTGGGGGTAACGATATTTGGTTTAATCATTTATTTGCTGGGTGCAGAGCCGGGTCTCTATGGTTTGGATCGCAGCCCCGTGGTTGGATTCGTACAAATCGCCACCTTCCTGGTTGGCCTGGGAATAATCTGCCTGGGGGGATATATCAGCCTGGTAGCTTTATGGAATGGGGCCCAAAAGTCGATTGCCTCAGACATTGGCTTGCGATTGGTCAGCACAGGCTACGTCATCGCCGTTGCTTGTGGCATGGCCGATATTTTCGGTTTTGGGAGCAATAACTACCCCACCATCCCTGTTTTCGGTATTTACCAGCAAATCGGTGTTTTCGTTGGCGAGGCGGTAATTGCGGTTGGTCTTTTATTGTTGATACCTTATCGGAAGCTGGTGCCAGGTATCGGCGAGGTACACTCATCATAGTAATTATCAGCCCACCTCACATGTGATCAATAAAATCTGTTATTTTACGCTGCCTTCCACCAGGTGGATCTTCCTGGCACTCGGGTCGAAAATAGTAAAGGAAAAATGTACCAGTACTTGTCCATATGAAGGTTAGGTGGGCTGGCATGCCGTCGAATCCTTACTATTTACCTGCGGATCCGTGAATCCTTTCCCGGAAATAACCCAGGAAGCGAATACGCTTTCCTAATCTGACCGTTTGTGCTATATTCAGTTTATACACGTCAGGAGGTAAACCATGGACAATTCGGAGCCCAACCCTCGTGAACCCGGGCTTGAAAGCGAACCCGGACCCGAATCCGAATCCGAATCTCAAGTTGAACCCAGGCCTGAAAGCGAACCCGAAACCGAATCTCAGGTTGAACCCAAGCCGGGTATGGGTGCCGAGCTCAGTAGCTATGTAAACGATAAAATTAAAAAAGCTTATGATCGGGTAAAGGTGTTCTTTATCCGCACTAAAGATAGCTACAAGCGGACGCCCAAGATTCAAAAGGTTGTCTATCAACGAAAATTTTTCCCTGCCTTCTGGACGGTGGCGAGCATTTTTTCCTTGATTATTAATGTTATCCTGATCGCTATCCTTGTTTCCGTTGGACACAACCTGTTTCAGCTGAAAGCCATCATTGCTGATAGCCTGGTCATTCCAGCCGCCAATAGCCTGGAATTAATGGATAAAGCGCATATTGTTACCACCGTTCCCGTAGAGACAACCGTCAGGCTGCAAGATAGCTTGCCGGTAAATTTTGACCTGCCGATCAATAAGAATATGCAATTAGTGATGACGGAAGACACCCGTATCAGTGGAGCGTATATTTATTTGAACAATACCGCGGTCGCCACTGATCTCACCCTGCCGGCGCGCACCCCGCTTCAAACCAACTTTAACCTGACCGTACCGGTCAGCACTACCGCTCCGGTGGATATCACCGTGCCGGTGAACATACAGGTTCCCGTCGATATTGCCATCAACCAGACTGATTTGCACCAGTCGATTGTTGGATTGCAATCCGCCATCGAGCCATATAAAGTTGTCATGGGCAGCAGCTTCACTTCGCCGAAAGACCTGGAAATTTGTAATAACTGGATGACAGGCTGGTTGTGCGACATCATTTTTGGCAAATAGAAACCAGAACCGACGGTTCTAAGCCGGGCAATTACCGATACTGCATCACCGAATAAGATTAATCCAATGATTGACGCTCCTACCAAACTGACTCTGTCGAATGGCCTATTAGTCTTATTGTATGAAATGCACACCGCTCCAATTGTGAGCCAATGGATCTGGTACCGGGTGGGTTCGCGGGACGAGGTTCCCGGCATCACCGGTGCATCCCACTGGGTCGAGCACATGATGTTCAAGGGCACACCCCAATTCCCGCTTGGGGCGCTCGATCGGGCGGTCTCACGCGAGGGGGGATATTTGAATGCCTTCACTTTTCTGGATTGGACTGCATTTTTCGAAACACTGCCCGCCGACAAGTTGGAGCTGGTCCAGCGGTTGGAAGCCGACAGGATGTTCAACTGCCTGTTCGATCCGGATGAGGTGAATTCCGAGCGCACTGTGGTGATATCCGAACGGCAAGGGAATGAAAATGAGCCTTTATTCCGGCTGAGTGAGGAGGTGCAATCGGCAGCTTTCAGAGTACACCCTTATCATCACGAGATCATCGGTGATTTGGCCGACCTGTACTCTATGCAGCGTGACGATATTTATCACTTGTACCGCAAGTACTATATCCCCAATAATGCAGTGCTTTCCATGGCGGGAGATTTTGACACCCAGGCCACCATGCAGCGCATCCGCGAGCTGTACGAGCCGCTTGAAGCAGGGCCTGATCTCGCCAGGCTTGCCCGCGTTGAACCAGACCAGGCCGGAGAGCGGCGGATCTCGGTGGAAGGGCCGGGAGAGACGCTTTACTTGCAGCTGGCCTACCGCGCTCCGGCCGCCAGCAACCCTGATTTCTTCGCCTTGAACTTGTTGGACAGCCTGCTCACCGGGCCTACGAATCTGAACATGTTTGGAGGGGGTGTGACCAACAAGACCAGCAGGTTGTATACGGCGCTGGTGGATAAGGAGCTAGCCATCAACGTAAACGGGAGCGTGCAGGCCACCATCGACCCCTATTTATACACGATTATGGTCACCGTTCACCCAAACCAGACCGCCAGCGCGTGCATCTCGGCCGTAGATGATGAAATCAAGCGCTTGCAAGATGCGCCACCCCCCGTTGATGAGTTGCAAAGAGCCCTGAAACAAGCCCGGGCAATCTTCGCCTACGGCAGCGAGTCAATCTCGAATGTGGCTTTTTGGATGGGCTTCAGCGAGATGTTTGACCGCGTGGACTGGTTCATCACCTATCTCGACCGCCTTGCTACAGTCACTCCGCAGGACGTCCAGCGCATGGCGCAGAGCTACTTGCGACCGCAAAACCGTACTTTGGGGGTATACCTGCCCAACTCGGCCTCCCAGTATCAGCCGTGAGCCTTCCTAAAGGAGATTGTAAACCTTGACATCACCCTCATTTCCCGGCCCGGATGATATCACCCGCCGTGTGCTACCCAATGAGATCATCGTCCTGCATCGTGCCAACCCAAACAGCCTGTCGGTGGTGGTGACGGGCTATCTTAGCGCGGGCTCCATCTTCGATGCAAATGATAAGCTCGGCCTGGCCGGTTTCACAGCCCTGGCACTCATGCGCGGGACCACGGAGCATGATTTCCAGCAAATCTATGATGCCCTGGAATCCAATGGTGCCAGCTTTGGCATTGACGGTGGCACACACTCGACCGGATTTTTCGGTAATGCCTTGGCCGAGGATCTGGATTTGCTGGTCGGCACATTGGCCGAGGTCGTGCGCAAGCCGGTTTTCCCCACCGACCAGGTTGAGCGGTTGCGCGCCCAGCTGCTCACCGGCCTGGCGATTCGGGCGCAAGACACTTCTGAGCGCGCCACCCTGGCGTTCGATGAGATGGTATATGCCGGGCACCCCTACAGCCGGCCCGAAGATGGCTACCCCGAGACGATCAAGACCATTACGCGCCAGGACCTGGTTGATTTCCAACAAAAATACTATGGGCCGCGCGGGATGGTTATCTCTATCGTCGGTGGGGTGACAGCTGAAAAAGCAATTGATTCAGCCAGCCGATTTTTAAGTGATTGGGAAAATCCCCACCAACCCAGCCAACCTGAGCTTCCCGCAGTCAGGTTATTGAACGAGATCATCAGTCGTCAGGTGAATATTCCCGGCAAGGTTGAAGTTGACCTGGTGATGGGCGCCGCCGGCCCGCCCCGCACTGCGCCTGACTACCTGGCAGCCTCGCTCGGAAATAACGTCCTGGGGCAATTTGGCATGTACGGGCGAATCGGTGAAACGGTGCGCGAGCAATCAGGACTGGCGTACCATGCTTCATCCAGCCTGAGCGGTGGCATCGGGCCCGGCCCGTGGTTATTTATCGCCGGGGTGGGTCCCAAGAATCTCGAAAAGGTCATCGGGCTGATCCGCCAGGAGATCAGCCGGTTTATTGCTGAACCGGTTTCCGACGATGAGCTGGCAGATAGCAAGGCCAATTACATCGGCCGGTTGCCCCTATCGCTGGAATCCAATGCTGGGGTTGCGTCAGCCCTGGTGAGCCTGGAACGTTACGGCTTGGGGCTGGATTATTACCAGCGTTACACCGACCTTATTCGTACTATTTCAGCCACCGAAATCCTGGAAGCCGCCAGGCGTTACCTCGACCCCGACCGGCTGGCGATTGCCTCCGCGGGCACATTCGAAGCATGAAAGGAAATAATTTACGGATGCCAAGCATTCGGACGGGTGTAGATTTAGTCGAAATTAGACGTTTTACCGATGTCTACGAGAAATACAGGCAGAGGTTTTTAGAGCACATTTTCACACCTATCGAGCTGGAAGAAAATGGGGTGAAAATGGCTTCACTTGCCGCGCGCTTCGCGGCCAAAGAAGCAGTGTCCAAGGCTCTTGGCACTGGGATCGGTCGCGTCTCGTGGCACGAAATCGAGATCAGGCGGGGCTTGGTAGGTGAGCCCATCCTGCATCTCTATGGTGTAGCCGAAGAGTTGGCCCGGGAGGAGGGCCTGCATAGCTGGTCGATAAGCCTCAGCCATACCTCAAAGCAGGCGGTTGCCATGGTGGTAGTTTTGGTAGAATGAGACCTGGCAAGCCGCTGCCCGGCAGGTTTCTTTCCCGCTTATACATAAGTGTCGTTTTTTGAATGGGCATATCGTGACAGGAGAGTGCCATGGAAGACACAGCCAGCTTAACGAATAGCATCCTGCAATTCCTTCCATACATCATCCCTCTCATTATCCTCCAATTGATATTATTGGTCGTGGCACTGGTAGACCTGGTCCGGCGCGAGCGGACACGAGGGCCAAAATGGCTGTGGGCAATTGTGATTATCATCGGGGAGCTTGTTGGCCCGATCCTGTATTTTATAATTGGACGCGAGGATTGACTGATGATCGCTGTGCGCGCCGAGCAATTGCGCAAGATATTCGGTAAATTCATTGCCCTGGATGGGCTGGATCTCAATGTAGCGGAAGGGACGATCTTCGGTTTTCTTGGACCCAACGGCGCCGGAAAAACCACCACCATACGCATTCTCACCGGTCTGGCCCATGCCACCCACGGAAAAGCCTGGGTGCTGGGTGAAGAGGTGGGTAGAAACCAGCCTGAAATAGCCCACCAGGTCGGTTTCCTGCCCGAAGAACCCGCTTTCTATAACTGGATGACTCCCCGCGAATTCCTTGACCACACGGGGCGCATTTTTGGACTGCCCGCCGCGCTGCGGGCTGAGCGCACGAAAGAGTTGCTGGAATTAGCGGGCCTCGAAGAATCTGCCAAACGGCGAATCGGTGGTTTCTCTCGCGGCATGCGACAGCGGCTGGCGCTGGCCCAGGCATTGATCAACCGCCCCAAGCTGCTCTTGCTCGACGAACCCGCCAGCGCGCTGGACCCCGAGGGGCGAAAGGAGGTGCTGGATTTCATCGATCATCTGCGAGGCCAGTGCACGGTGTTCATGTCTACCCATATCCTGGCGGATGTGGAGCGCGTGTGCGATACGGTGGGCATCATTAACCGCGGCAGGCTTGTGACTGAAGCCCCGCGCGATGCTTTATTGAAACAATACGCTATACCGGCCGTCGAAGTACAGGTCGACGAAAATAAGCTCTCAGAGCTGGCCTCCTGGAGTGAAAGCATAAAAACACAGCCTTGGGTGGCTTCCGTCTCAATCCGGGGGCCAGTAGCCCGCGTGATCGTTGAAGATATTGCAACTGCTAAATCCGAATTATTGAAATCTTTCCCTCTGGCAGGTTTAATACCCACCCGTTATGAAGTGGTCAAGCCATCTCTGGAAGATGTATTCCTGAAGCTGGTGGGTCAGGAGGAGGCAGCGAAATGAGCATGTGGGTGGAATTTCGCAAAGAGTGGATGTACTTAGTTCGCACCTACCGTTTTTTAGTCTCGGTCATCGTGCTGGTTTTCTTTGGCCTTGCATCGCCGTTTTTGGCTAAATTCCTTCCAGAGATCATCACTTCCGCAGCCACGGGAGGGTTGAACATCCAGATTCCGCCTGCCACAGTGGTGGATGCCATCAGCCAATACGTCAAGAATATTGAGCAATTCGGCATCCTCCTGGCATGGATTTTTGCCATGGGCGCAGTGGCCCAGGAAAAAGACAGGGGAACAGCTGCCATGATGCTGGTGAAACCCATGCCGCGTGGCACCTTCCTGCTGGCAAAGTTCATCAGCCTGGCATTGGTCCTCGCCTGCAGTGTGATCCTGGCGGGTATCGCCGGCTACTATTACACCTACCTGCTGTTCGAGGCCATGGATATCTTGCGCTGGCTGGCGCTGAATGGACTGTTGCTGGTTTATCTGCTGGTGGTTTTGGCAATCACGTTATTTTGCAGCACCCTCACCAAATCTCAGGTTGCCGCTGGGGGCATCGCCTTGGGGATCATGATCATCCCCGGCCAGGTCATGGTGCTGCTGAAATGGGGAAAATCCTTGCCCGGTGAGCTGCTCACCTGGGGCGCGCGCTTGATGCGCGGGAATACAAGTCCCTCGTGGATTGCATTTGGGGTCAGCATCGCACTGGTCATAGTGCCTCTACTGGCAGCCTGGTTGGTATTCCGCCGGCAGGAGTTGTAGGTGCGCAACCAGCCAGCAGTTAAGGCCGGCTGGGTGTTGGGAAAGATAAGAGAAGTTTTATGCGCTGTGCCTTGCTAAAACCGTTGATTTAACCGATAATGTCACCCAAGGTGGGTGTTTAATGTTAAACCCAACCATTAAAAATTAAAGCCTCGAGATACTGCTACCCTTGCCAAAGGAGGAGATATGTTATCAAAGATCCTGCGAGTAATCATCATCATTATCAGCGTGATCGTGATCATTGCCCTCGCCCTGGTTGGAGTGGGCTATTACCTGGTGCAGAACTCTTTCCCGCAAACGTCCGGGGAGCTAACGCTCAGCGGTCTGGATTCGGCCGTGGACATTTATCGCGACGGTTACGGCATCCCCCAGATCTATGGTAAGACCACCCACGATCTGTTCTATGCCCAGGGCTATGTCCATGCCCAAGACCGCTTCTGGCAGATGGATTTTTGGCGGCATATTGGCTCAGCCACTTTATCCGAAATGTTTGGCTCGTCGCAGGTGGATACCGATATCTTCCTGCGCACCTTGGGCTGGGCGAGGGTGGCGCAGCAGGAGCTTGATGCCATGCCTGCTGATGAGATGTCATTGTTGAACGCCTATGCCGATGGGGTGAATGCTTACCTGGATGATCATAAGGGGGCTGCTTTGAGCTTTGAATATGAAGTGCTCAAATTAGTGAACTCAGGATACTCACCTGACCCGTGGACCCCCCTCCACACCCTTACTTGGGGCATGGTCATGGCCTGGGACTTATCCAGCCAGGGCATCCCCGAGATCCAGCACGCCATCCTGGCCAAGACCCTGACGGCGCAACGAATAGACGAGTTGTTCCCGACATACCCTGCGGATCACCCGGTGATCGTACCTAACTATACCATCAGCGGCACGCTCCCCCCGTTGGATCCGCAATCCGGGCAGATTTCACTCCTCACCAACCTGGCGCCTGCTTTTGATCTATTGGGCGATCGCGTGGAAAAGGTCGATGCTCTGCTGGGTGTGGCCGGCACTGGCATCGGCTCCAATAACTGGGTGATCAGCGGCAGCCGCACCAGTACCGGTAAACCCTTCCTGGCGAATGACATGCACCTGAGCGAGCAGATGCCCTCCATCTGGTATGAAGTAGGCCTGCACTGCACTCCTATGAGCTCGTCATGCCCTTATAACGTCACCGGCTACTCGTTTGCCGGCGTGCCTGGGGTCATTGTGGGGCATAATGACCGCGTGGCATGGGGGTTTACCAACGTGGGGCCAGATGTGCTGGATCTGTACATCGAAAAAATCAACCCCGATAACCCCAACCAGTACCAGGTCAATGGTCAATGGGTAGACATGACCCTGGTGCACGAAACGATCAATGTGGCTGGCGCCTCGCCTATCGACTTGACCGTGAGATACACCCGCCATGGGCCAGTGATCTACGACGATCCCACCAGCCATGAAAACGTTCAGGACACCTGGGGTATTTCCCTGCCCAATCCTTTCGCCATCACCATGCGCTGGACCGCCCTGGAACCGGTGAACATCTTCAAGGCTATTTTTGGCTTCAACAGTGCCCAAAATTGGGATCAATTCCGCCTGGCAGCTTCCTATTTTGCTGTACCGGCCCAAAACATCGTTTTTGCCGATATCGATGGGAATATTGCCTACCAGACGCCCGGCAACATTCCCATCCGCCTGCCGGGCGTCATCAGCAATTATCCCCTGCCAGGCTGGACAGACGAGTACGAATGGCAGGGATATATCCCCTTCGACCAGCTACCCACCGCCTACAACCCGCCGGAGGGCTATATTGTCAGCGCCAATAATGAGGTGGTGAGCCCAAGCTATCCATACTTCCTGGGTGATGATTGGGATTATGGTTTCCGGGCGGCCCGCATTGTGGAGTTGATCAAAAATGCTCCCGGGCCGGTTGACGCGGCTTACATCCAGAAGATGCATGGGGATGACTACAATGCCTCGGCAGCCTTCATGGTACCCCTGCTAATGCAGCTCACCCTGCAGGATACTAACCAGGCAGCGGTACGCGATTTGCTAAATGGGTGGGATTATCAGAACCAGGCAGACCAGCCAGCGCCTGCCGTGTACAATGTTTTTTGGCGGGCAGTGCTGGCCCGCACTTTCCACGATGATCTCCCCGAGAAATATTGGCCAGACGGGGGAAGCCAGTGGTTCGAGGTGATGCTAAACTTGGTTAAATCACCCGACAGCTTCTGGTGGGATGATAAAACCACCGGCACGGTCGAAACCCGCGATGACATTTTCATGCTGGCCTTTTCAGATGCCGTGAGCCAGCTGCAGCAACGCTTGGGGTCGGATAGCTCGAAGTGGACCTGGGGAGAAATCCATACAGTGACTTTTCATAACCAGTCGCTGGG
The DNA here is from genome assembly GCA_964385625.1 of uncultured Anaerolineaceae bacterium. Taxonomy (GTDB): domain Bacteria; phylum Chloroflexota; class Anaerolineae; order Anaerolineales; family UBA4823; genus FEB-25. The sequence continues at coordinate 32,104 of CAYLPS010000022.1, forward strand.
CACTTCCGGTCCCGCACCCATCAAGGCCATTTTTAACCGCGGCCCCTACCAGGTGTCTGGCGGCACATCCATCATCAATGCCACTGCCTGGAATGCAGCCGAAACGGATAACAGCACGGCTTACCAGGTGGTCAGCCTCCCCTCTGAACGCATGATCATCAACATGAACGACCTGCCGGCCTCCCTTTCGGTGATCACCACCGGTGAATCAGGTCACACCTTCAATGCCAATTACGGCGACCAGATTGCCCTGTGGCAGAACATCCAGTACCACCCCATGCTGTGGGGACAGCAGCAAGTGCAGGGCGCAGCCAGGGCGCACCTGGTGTTATCGCCATGATCCATGTAGGTCGGGTTGAAGTTTTCACCGCCAACCCAACCTACAATCTGATTTTCTGGACGAAATTGCTGGGTATATGGTATACTCCATCCCGCTCCCGCCTCTGGTGGGAGCGGTTACACCTGCTGGCAGATGAAGCCATATCTCACACGCTTTCTGACCAACTGGCGCGTGCCGTAAAATCGAAATCTGTTAAGCGATGAGCGGTTCCGGCTGGAATGAGGAGAGCGGCGGAAAAACGCACAAGGAGAAAAAAGAATATGTCTGTCGTTCCCATGAAGTCATTATTGGAATCGGGTGTTCACTTCGGTCACCGGACGCACAAGTGGCATCCAGCCATGAAGCCGTATATTTTTACCGAGCGAAATGGCATCCACATCATAGATTTACAAAAAACCTCAAAAGCAATCGATACCACCTATAACGTGGTGCGCGACACCGTGGCAAATGGTGGCGTATTGATGTTTGTGGGTACCAAGCGCCAGGCCCAGGAGACTATCCAGCTGGAAGCTATCCGGGCCAGCATGCCCTACGTCACCGCCCGCTGGCTGGGTGGCACCCTCACCAACTGGCGCACTATCCGGCAGAGGATCAATGAGCTCGAGCGGCTAGAGCGCATGCGCGATAGCGGCGATTTTGGCCGTATCACCAAGAAAGAGGGTCTGATCTTGATGCGTGAAATCGACCGTCTCGAAGGCTTGCTCAGTGGTATACGCAAGATGGTGCGCCCGCCCGACATGCTCTTCGTGGTGGACGTCTCGCGTGAGGCCACTGCCATCCATGAGGCCAACCTGATGAATATCCCGGTCGTGGCTATGGTGGACACGAATTGCGACCCGTCCAATGTCGATTATGTCATCCCCTCCAATGACGATGCCATCCGGGCCATTAAGCTTGTGGTGGGCAAGATTGCCGACGCAGCCATTGAAGGCCTGGGTGCTCGCAAAGAAGAAATAGTCGAGGAAGAGGAGCACATCATCGCCCGGGCAGCCGTGGAAGAAGCCGAGTTATCTGACGAAGAACTGCTCGGAGAAGCCACTCTGGCTAAGCTGGTAGCTCACCCCAAAGATGTTAAGCTCGAAGAGATAGAAGAGTCTGTTGAAGAAAAAGATGAAAGCCTCGATATTGAAGAGGAAGAGCAAGCCTTCCTGAACGAAGAAGAAGAAGAAGAAGAAGAAGAAGAAGAGCAAACCCTTCTGAACGAAGAGAACGAAGAAGAACAAGAACCGGAAGGTGAGGGTGACATTTCGAATGAAGAACCTGAGCCAGATGCAACCGGGGAAGATAACTAGAGCGCGAGAGGAATGACCATGGCCATCAGCATTGAACAAATCAAGCAGCTACGTGAAGAGACCGGTGCAGGCGTTTTGGATTGCCGCAAGGCACTCGAAACCTATGATGGTGATTTCGACAAGGCCATTGCCTACCTGCGTGAGAAAGGTCTGGCCAAGGCTGCCAAGCGTGCCGACCGCGAGGTGAGTGAAGGAATGCTGGAGTTGTACTCGCACGGCAATGGGCGCGTTGGGGTGATGGTGGAAGTAAACTGCGAGACAGACTTTGTGGCCCGCTCAGCCCCTTTCCGTAAATTCGCCCATGAGGTGGCCTTGCAAATCGCTGCCGGGGCGCCCAGGTGGATCCGTGTGGAAGATATCCCGGCCGAAGTGCTGGATGAAGAACGGGCCAAAGCCCGTAACCTGGCCATGGCGGAGGGCAAGCCTGAGAAGGTGATCGAACGAATCGTAGACGGTAAATTAGAAAAGTTTTATAATGAAAACTGCCTGCTGCGGCAGGCCTATGTGCGTGATGAAGAAATGACGCTCGAAGACTTACGCAACCAGAATATCGCCGCTATCGGTGAGAACATTGTCATTCGCAGATTTACCCGCTGGGAAGTAGGCGAAGATAACCAGGCTTCGTGATCACTGCCAACCTTCGGGTTGGCTTTTTTGTTAATTTGTGGTAGTAGAAACAACATGCATGACGGAGAAAAAAAGGAACTCAGACCGGGAGAGCCAAATGGAACGAAACCTGAAATATAAGCGGATTTTGCTCAAGCTTAGCGGTGAGTCACTGGGCGGCGCAGATGGGCTGGGCATCCACCCTGAACAGGCTGAGTTGGTAGCCAAGATTATCAAAGAGGTGCGAAAGGCGAACGTCGATGTGGCCTTGGTGATTGGCGCCGGAAACCTGTGGCGCGGGCGGATTGGCATCCAGCGCGGCATGGACCGCGCCACCGCTGACTATATGGGCATGCTGGCTACTGTGATGAACGCGCTGGCTCTGATGGACGCCATGGAGCGCATGGGAATGTTCATCCGCGTGCAATCGGCGGTTGAGATGCGGGCGGTGGCCGAACCTTATATCCGGCGCAGGGCCATCCGCCACCTCGAAAAAGGGCGCGTGGTTATCTTTGGTGGGGGCACCGGTAACCCCTATTTCTCCACCGACACGGCTGCCGCGCTGCGCGCCATGGAAATCGGTGCCGACGTGCTGATTAAGGCCACCAAGGTGGACGGGGTGTATGATTGTGACCCGGCCAAGAATGCCAATGCTGTACGCTTCGATCACCTGACCCATATCGAGACCATCAACCGCAGGCTGGAAGTGATGGATAGCACCGCCATCTCGCTGTGTATGGATAATAACTTGCCCATCCTGGTGCTCAATATGTGGCAACCTGGTGCCTTGTTGAAGGCAATTTACGGCGAGCCGGTCGGCACCCTGGTGAGCTCGGATTAAACCTCCCCTCATGCACCCGGCAGGTTGCCCGGGATGGGGGAGGAGTTAACCGTTATTAAAGAATTACGACACGCCTTCACATCACTGACCCGCTGATAGGGATGCGTTCGGTAACCTGTGGTCCCTCATTGGAATGATTTACCCTTTCCTCAGCGCCTGTTTTCGGGTATCCTATAGGTAGATCATAAATCCATCCGTATATAGTTATTTTATAAACCTTACCATCCAACGATCATCAGATATGGAGGCCTCTATGCTAAAGGAAGCATATAACGAAGCTGAAGAACGCATGAAAGGAGCACTGGAGGCATTGGAAGAAGATCTGGCGGGAATCCGCACAGGGCGTGCCTCTCCAGCACTGGTGGAAAAATTATCGGTGGAATATTATGGGATGCCCACGCCTCTGGTTCAGTTGGCAACCATCAGCGTGCCCGAATCGCGCATGCTGATGATACGCCCGTTCGATGCTGCCACGCTGCGTAATATCGAGCGCGCCCTCCTCACGTCTGACCTCGGTCTGACACCGAACAATGATGGCAAGGTCATCCGGCTCAACCTGCCCCCGCTCACCGAGCAGCGCCGGCACGACCTGGTAAAACTGGTGCACAATCGTCTGGAGGAAGCCCGCGTGGCCATCAGGAACGTGCGCCGCGATGGTATCAAAGATCTGCGTGAGTTCGAGCATGAGAAATTGATCTCTGAAGATGACCTGGAAGAGGGTGAGGAGAGCTTGCAAAAACTAACCGATAAGTACATTGAAATGGTAAATGAAGTTGGTGAGCGTAAAGAAAAGGAAATCATGGAAGTATGAGCCCTGAGAAGCAAGACCTGCTGCCCGAACAACCGCAGAAAATCCCCGTCCACATTGGGATCATCATGGACGGCAATGGGCGCTGGGCATTGGCGCGGGGGCTGCCGCGCATGGCAGGTCATCGCGCCGGCACTGAAAATCTGCGCCGGATCATCGAAGCATGTATTGAGTTTGGCATCAAATACCTGACCATTTACGCCTTCTCCACCGAGAATTGGGGGCGCCCCACTGCCGAGGTTCAGGGTTTGATGCGCATCTTTGAAAATGTCATCGATAGCGAGCTGCAAGAATTGCATGACCAGGGGGTCAGGTTACGCCACATTGGGCGGCTTGACCGCCTGCGCCCTTCCTTCAGGAAAAAAGTGCAGGAAGCCATAGAATACACTCGGGATAACGACCGGTTGATCCTTAATATCGCCTTTAATTATGGCGGGCGGGATGAGATTGTATGCGCCATCCAGGCGATGATCAAAGACGGGGTGAAGGCCGAAGATGTGACTGATGACCTGGTAAGCCAGTACCTGTTCACCGCCGGAGTGCCAGACCCAGACATGATCATCCGCACTTCAGGTGAGCTTCGCGGCAGCAACTTCCTTATCTGGCAGGGGGCTTATTCTGAATGGTATTTTCCTGCCACCTATTGGCCGGATTTCGACCGCCAGGAACTCTTAAAAGCGATAGAGGAATTCAACCAGCGAGAACGGCGTTACGGCCTTACCACCGATCAGGTCAAACACAAGAAAGCACATGCTCGCTAAACGAATATTGGTGACAGCCATCCTACTGCCCATTGGAATCGCTGCCATTCTGGCTGGAGGTTGGTATTTCACCGCCCTGGTGGCGGTTTTTATGGTCGTGGCTGCCTGGGAATATTGTCAGTTATTCATCGCTGGCGGTCTGAAACCGGCAACACTTTTGGCAGTGGGGGGCACTCTCCTCCTGGTGATCGGGCGTAATATCAATGGCCTGGCCAGCGCCGCCTGGATGATCAGCCTGGTGGTATTGCTGGCCATGACCTATCATTTATTCTCATACGAGTTCGGACGCGACCAGGCCGCCACCGATTTCGCCGTGACCCTGGCAGCAGTCTTTTATATCGGCTGGTTTGGGGCTTACTTTATCTCACTGCACAACCTTCCCCAGGGTAAATGGTGGGTGCTGGTGGTGCTGCCGGCAGTCTGGTTTGCCGATGGGGGGGCATATTTCATTGGCAAGCGCTTCGGTCGCCACCCGCTGAGCCCCAGGCTGAGTCCCAACAAGACCTGGGAGGGTTATTTTGGGGGCATCCTCACCGGCGTGCTGCTGACGGCATTATTATCCTGGTTGTGGGGGTTCGTGCCTGGCACAACTTCTGCAATCACACCCTCGCGTGGGGCGCTCGTTGGGCTGGTGATGAGCATTTTTCCTACCCTGGGCGACTTGGGTGAGAGCATGATCAAGCGCCAGGTGGGGGTTAAAGATTCGGGGAATATCCTGCCCGGTCATGGCGGCGCCTTTGATCGTATTGATTCATGGCTGTGGGCGGCGTTGTTGGGTTACTACATGGTATTCTGGTTGTGGAGTTAACCGGCAATCAAAGAAGGATAAAATCACAAATAGGAGGGTAGCGTGAAAGAAACACCAACTCGAAACCTGGCTTTGGAGCTCGTGCGTGTAACCGAGGCTGCCGCACTGGCAGCCGGACGCTTTATGGGCAGGGGGGATAAAATTGCGGCCGATAAAGCCTCGGTGGATGCCATGCGTTACATGCTGAATATCATTGAGATTAACGGCATCGTCGTGATCGGAGAAGGAGAAAAAGATGATGCCCCCATGCTTTTTAACGGCGAGCTCGTGGGGGCCGGTAATGGGCCTCAGGTGGACATCGCTGTCGATCCGATCGATGGCACCCGCCCGCTTTCCCATGGCTTACCCAATTCCATCGCCACGGTGGCGATTGCCCCGCGCGGCACGATGTTCGACCCGGGCCCCTATGTTTATATGGATAAGATTGCGGTTGGCCCCGAGGCTAAAGGCCTGGTGGATATCACTGCCCCGGTGGAAGATAACCTGCAGAAAATCGCCAGGGCCAAGGATATCAGGTTGCAAGACCTCACTGTGGTGATCCTTGACCGGCCGCGCCACGCCGATTTGATTGGTGAAGTGCGCCGCCTGGGTTGCCGCATACGCCTGATATTAGATGGGGATGTTTCCGGCGCGTTGATGACCGCCTGGCCCGATTCAGGCATCGACGTATTGTTGGGTGTGGGCGGATCGCCAGAAGGCGTGCTGGCAGCCTGCGCGTTGCGTGCTATGGGTGGAGAAATCCAGGGCAAGCTCTATGCGCGTAATGAGGACGAATTGCAGCGCGGCCGCGAGATGGGCTATGACTTTAATAAGGTGCTCACCATGCAAGACCTGGTGGCTTCGGAAGACGTTTTCTTCGCCGCCACAGGCATTACCGACGGCGAGCTGCTGGATGGTGTGAAATATCACAGCCAGGGCGCTCGCACCAGCAGCCTGGTGGTGCGAGGCCAATCTGGCACGGTCCGGCAGATTACCTCCATGCACCGCCTCGAAAAATTGCGCTTGATCAGCGCCATTGAATATTAGCCATGTAAAAAATGATGCCTTTGGTATTCACAAAAGTCACGTTGACAGTTACTTGCTGGCGTGGTATCATCCGCACGATAATTTAGCAGCCCCCAAGGCGCTCTTATCCAGAGAGGTGGAGGGACCGGCCCTGTGAAACCTCGGCAACCTGGTAGCGAACCGGCGAATCGAAATAAACCAGCCGCTTTCAAGGTGCCAACTCCGGCAGAGGTATTTTCTGGAAGATGAGAGGGCAATTCACATGAATGCTCGTTCAATGCCCTTTCCCCACCAGAAGGGGCTAATTTTTTAAGGAGATTTGGATGAGCAATACTTTTATGAATTCCGCCAGCCTGCTTTTCACCTCCGAATCGGTGACCGAGGGGCACCCCGATAAGTTGTGCGACCAAATCAGCGACGCAGTGCTCGATGCCTGCCTTGAGCAGGACCCCTACTCGCGCGTGGCCTGTGAGACTGCCACCAAAACCGGCTTCGTGATGCTGTTGGGTGAGATTACCACCCACGCCAACCTCAATTTCGATGAGCTGGTACGCAAGGTGGTCAACGAGGTTGGCTATACCTCGAGTGACATGGGTTTTGACGGCAATACATGCGCAGTGCAGGTGGCCATTTCCAGGCAATCGGGTGATATTGCCATGGGGGTGAACCATTCGATGGAATCCAGGGCTTTGGGTGAAAGTGAGTCCGACATCGATGCGGTGGGTGCCGGCGACCAGGGTATGATGTTCGGTTTCGCCTGCGATGAGACCCCTGAGCTGATGCCCCTGCCCATTTACCTGGCACACAAGCTGGCCCGCCGCCTCACCGAAGTGCGTAAGAATGGCACCATCCCCTGGCTGCGACCCGATGGCAAGACCCAGGTGACGGTGGAGTACAGCTACGGCAAGCCGAAACGCATCCACACCGTGCTAGTCAGCACCCAACACGCTCCTAAGGTTTCGCACGCCGAGATCAGCGAATCGGTCATCGAGCACGTCATCATGCCCTCCCTTCCCCAAGAAATGGTGGACGACCAGCTCAAGATTTTCGTCAACCCCACCGGGCGTTTCGTGATCGGCGGCCCGCTGGGTGATTCGGGCGTGACGGGGCGGAAGATCATCGTGGATACCTATGGTGGGATGGGCAGGCATGGCGGTGGCTGCTTTAGCGGCAAAGATCCCACCAAGGTCGATCGCTCGGCGGCCTACGCTGCCCGCTACGCTGCCAAGAACATCGTGGCTGCCGGGCTGGCCAAACGGGTGGAAATCCAGGTGGCGTATGCCATCGGCGTCTCGCATCCCCTGAGCATCAACGTGGAAACCTTCGGCACCGGCCACATCCCCGACGATCAAATCGCCCAGATTGTGCGCGATAATTTCGACCTGCGCCCCGGGGCCATCATCCGCGACCTGAACTTGCGTCGCCCGATTTTCCGCAAGACGGCCGCTTACGGGCACTTCGGGCGGGATGACCTGGACCTGCCCTGGGAGCAGACCGACAAGGTGGCCGATTTGCGCAAAGCCGCCGGCCTGGGTTGCGATTAGAGCTTATTATTCCTATCCTCGTGCATCCTGCTGGGTATACCGGACGTTGTAGGTTGGGCCTGTCCATCACCTTGCCCCCATCCCAGCGCAGCCTGCCATAAGGCTCGTACCTTGCTTGCGCTACCAGCTCGCCGTTTGCATCCGTCGCCATGCTCACGCCACCCAACCCGTCCCGAGCGAAGCGAGGGAATGATCGCCATGCAGGTAAACCGGTTCCCTGCAATCTTCCCCTAAAAAATATGCCACTTAAAATCACAATAGGTTACCAGGTGACCACTTGCTTTTCGCAATGACCGGATTTCTTTATGGTTATCCGATCTTTCGTACGAACCTGAGCTGATCGGCTAGTTTATGAACTATCTTTTCTCCTGAAATAAGGCTAATAAAGAAGTTGCACAACACGATAAAAACTTGATCATTGTAATCGGTTGTTCAGCAGGTTGTGAGCGGAAGGCTCTCCAGGCTCTATGTTCCGCTGAGAGGGCACACATGCCTGAGAGGGGACACGCTTCACCCCCTCGCCTTGCGGCCTGGGTATGCAGAGGGGGCGAGACGCCCGGCCTGGGATCCTGGCACGCGGCAGGTTGCAGGGACTCGATGCCAGCTGAGCGACCTGCTCAGCTACGAAAATCCGCTCAAGGCTTTCTTCTCGTCTGAACGCCATCGGGGTGATTGCTGATCTTGATACCACCTGTCATGGTAGCTGGCTCTCAAGGAAATAGTTAATCCCATCCATGAAATTCATATCCAGCTGGCTGGCCAGGGATTTATTAATCCCTGCGTAAAATTCTCCTTTGACCTCGTCGGGGATATTTCCATTATATTGATCATTAATATTCTGGTATTCCTGGTTAAGCTGATCGGCATAATTCAGAGCGGCATCGGATTTGAACAGGCTCTTATGCCCGTTATGGTTCTGGGTGGAGATGGTTTGATGCACTACATTGGGATTGGTGATCTCTGCCCGATGAGAGATGATGCTGGCTCCCGTGTAGGATATGGATTCATCGCCTGTGCCATGGATGATCATCACCGGGGTATCCACCCGATTGATCCCCTCCACAGCACTCAGTTTGGCAGAATCGCCAAACAGCCGGGATTGGTACTTGACCATGAAGGGATATTCAAGATATGCAAATAAGCCCATCTCGCTTTTAGCATCCTCCAGCATCAGCTCATTGGGAGTATTGAACCCGGCAATGCTCACCACGGCAGTTATATTGTGGTCATAATTGAGCACTGCAGTCACCGCGTAGCCTCCCCAGCTGTGCCCGTAAAGCATGAGGGGCAGCTTGCTCAGGGTAGGATCCTTTTCTATGTATGCCAGGGCGGCATTTAGATCGATCGATGATTGAGAAAGTCCCACCTGGCTCTTGCCCTCGCTTTGGTAAACACCGGTATTATCAAAGGTGAAAACTCGCCAGCTATGATCGACGAAGTACAGCGTCTGCGCCAGGTAGTCCTCAGCACCATAGCCCAAACCGTGAGAGATCACCACCAGCCCTTTTTGATTTTCCTCGCCGCAGATATAAGCGGTGAGCTTATTTTCACCAGAATTGAATTGGATCACCGAGCGGGGGTAACCACTCACGTCAGAATAGCGCAGGAAACCTGAATATTTTGCCTGCTCCAGGCGGGCGAAATTACTATCATAAAAGCTTTTTACGAATAGCCAAGACCCGACTGTCCAAACCAAAAGTAAAGCTACCAGGCTAAGATAGGCGATTTTCAGTGCCTTTCTCTTTTGGAACATTTTGGCGGTCATTATTTCTCCTTTCTGCGAATATATAACTAACAGGATTTAATAAACAAAAAATCTACCAATTACATTCTCCAGTTGGCAAAAGTCACCCGATGAACAAACCACACTATGAAATTATTGATGATCCAGCCTACAGGAATGTCAGCGAAGGCGGAACCTTTACGGGAAGCTCGATAAAATACTAGCTGGTATTTTGAACTTAATCTGGGATCTGGTTATGTGTCCTTATGATGCCCAGCCAAGTTCCTCAATCGAGAATATGAGTATTGCACCCGGAATTCCACTGTGACACATATCACCTGGGTTCTCCAGAGATGTTCTGCGTGCTCACGATCATATTTTAAGATGGATAAAAGCCATCTTAAAGGGCCGCGTGTTACCCATAGTGGGTAATAAATGTCATATTTCAAAGTTAACCTGCACTGAAGAGCTTTCGGCCGAATCAATGGTCAAATAGACACAACTGGCAGGCGTGTAAGGTAAAGGGAGGGGAAATAAAACAACTTCTCCCGCTATCATGCCCGTTCCACGCCACCTCCACCAGTACCCCCGACTGCTCGGGCAGCAGCAGGGTTATCGTAGGCGTCTCGCTATCCTTGATGGTGGTGAAGGCTGAGCTTGCCCCATTGCCCACGCGATCCACCCCCAGTAACTCACCCCCTCCATCCGTGGCTTCGGGGTCGATCGCATACTCGCGCTGATATGGGGATGCATCATCCTCCTGAATACCCTGATTAAAGATGTCTGAGAAGGTCACATGGGAGAGGCCCGAGTCCTCTGGGTATGCGTTATCACTTGCCGATACGATTATAGCCAGTGTACCAGAAGATTGGGGTCCGTAACCATTTTCCCCACCCTAAAACTCCCATAAACCCCTTGTGGATAGAACATCGCAAGTGACCATCTTTCATTCCGATCGTGTTGTTATCGGTATTGAAATTAATCTTCTTTCACACCGTTTGGCGCTTTTCCAACCGGTATGTGCTCTTCCATGAGAAACCTTAAAATATTCGCGGTTTACGCTAAACC
>CAYLPS010000023.1:0-39275 GCA_964385625.1 uncultured Anaerolineaceae bacterium
ATCTAGCCACCATATATGCCGATTCATCGGCAAGCATCACGATCGTTGTTTCACCCACCATGGATGGGAAGATCACCAACCTGGCTGTGGTGGGAACGTCGAGCTATGAGATTGATCCATATGATAATTCCAGTGTAGAGGATACTTTGGTAGATTGGACGCCCCCCATGGTAAATTGGATCGGTCCCGTGGAGAATGGTAGCACATTCTACGCATTCGGGGGGATGGTATCCTTGGAAGCATCAGCATCCGATAACGACAAAGTGGCATGGGTGGAATTCAGGTTATGGGATCATAACCATCATCAGTGGATCGATATTGGATCGGACCCCACCTACCCATATCTGGTACCGTTCGACAGCGGCATTCTCGAAATCAACCAGCCATACCAGACATTTGTGATTGGAGTGGACCGGGCCGGCAACCACTCTGACCCTTATAATCCCTTGCAGCGCATCTATATCGAACGGAAATTACCCGTGTTTTTACCGATGCTGCGCAAGTAATGAAGCATAACAAGAATAGGGCAGGTATTATTTTTTGGGAAAAGAAAATTAATGGACGGTGCGTAGGGCGGGCTGAAGAGCTGCCTGGCTCGCAGCGAGCAAATCAGGCGGCAGGCTTAGGGCGGCCACAGCCTGGCCTGGGCGGCTGAGCGCTGATGAAGGGACATAGAACAAGCTGATTGCGCCACCCGCCTCCGGCTGATAGGAATAAAAAAGGTAAGAGCCATCGGGGCTCCAACTGACATCGCGGTAGCAACACGAGCCATTAGGAGCAAGCGCTTCACTTTGCCCATTATCAAGGTCATAAAGCTGCAAATTCCCAAAACCAGTGCTGGTGAGCGGGCTATTGAACAAAAACTGGCCATTTTTGTTCAAAGAAAGGGCGGATATTTCGGGGCGCTCAAAATAGCCGCGCAGGTTGAACAGGAAGTAGGAGGAAGAAATTTCCTGCACCAGGCGAGGCGAGGCCGCGCACTGGCTGAAGTCATAGATACTGACCTGGTCGCGAAGGCTGCCGTCAACCTGGTTGGATAGCAGTATCGCCAGCTGGTCTTTCACGGGTGACCAACTGACAGCCTTGATGGTGTCGGTGGTGTGATAAGGCGCGAAATAAGAGCATTGGGCACGCGAGCTGACATCTGCCAAACGACTTTCGGCATGCAGGGTGAATAATTGAGTATAGGGAAACAGGTAGAGGTCGGTATCATCCAATCCGAGGGCGACCTGCTGGCCATCGGGCGAGATGTTAAAAGCGTTGATCGATGAGATGCCGTTTATGCAGCTGACCGTATTTACCTGCTGTGTCAGCAAGCCGACCAGATTGATGCAATTGCCGGAAGTATAGATGACGGATTGACCATCGGGAGTCCACTGCAGGTTGGATTTAGTATTTCTATCGTTGGTGAGCCGGGTAAGCTGGCTGCCATTCAAGTTGGAGACCCAAATATCGGAGGAGCTGATGAAGGCGAGTTTATCAGCCTGGCCTAAAATGAGGGCAGATTGAACGGCGGCCGTAGAGGTAGCCATGGTCTGTGAGATGGGTGTATTGTTTGACTCGGGAATGCCTGAATTCACCGGCGAGCCGGGAGAGGAAGAAAATGGGAGAATGCCCTGGGTCCACAGGATCACAAGTAACGAGAGGATCACCAGCACCATGGCGCTCACCAACCACCCCCACACGGGCAGGAGATAGCGCTGTTTCAGAAGCGGAACGGACCGGGAAGGTGTGGCAACCGGTCGATCGCTTTGGGGATATTTTTCCGCCTTGAGGGTTACATCAGCACGTTCGTGCTCTTTTGAAGGCACCCTTGAAGGTGCCGAAGGTTGGCCAATCTGATGATTGGACCTGGAGGTTACTGCCGCAGCGTGGTCAGCCGGAGTGGGACCAGTGTCAGCAGGGGTTTCTATAGATGGGATGGCCCTAACGGGCTGCCTATTGGGGGTGATGGCTGGCTTTGCCGATGGCTTACGCTGTACGCCGGTGGTGACGGCCTGGATGGCCCGGGCAAATTCACCGGCAGACTGGAAGCGGTCTTCCGGTTTCTTGGCCATGGCTTTGTCAAGGACGGATTGGATGCCCAGCGGCAAGGATTTGTTCGCATCAATGATGCTTGGCACCGGGTTTACCAGATGCATCATCATCACCGAGGCTGCCGTGGTGCCGGCAAATGGCACAGAGCCGCACAGCATCTGGTATAGCACGATACCCAGGGAATAAATGTCTGAACGGCCATCGATGGAACGGTCGCCCTGGATTTGCTCGGGGCTCATGTAAGCAGGGGTGCCCATGATCGAGCCATCGCTGATATTAGCAAAGCCGATGGTCTCTCTCAGGCGGGCGAGGCCAAAATCGGAAAGGAAAACATTATCGTATTTATCGAAAAGCAGATTATCTGGCTTGACATCGCGGTGGGTCACGCCCCTGGCGTGGGCGGTGTCGAGAGCAGGGGCCAGGCGCAGGTACATTTCCATGCATTCGCGCAGAGGGATGGGTCCTTTTTTAAGCTTATCGGAAAGGGAACCGCCAGACATATAACGCATGACGATATACGGCTGACCTTCCTCCTCGCCCATATCATAGACCGGAACGATGGCAGGATGCTCGAGCAAGGCGATCATCAGGGCTTCGCGTTCGAAGCGCTCGCGAAACTTGGTGGAGTGTAAATAATAGGGCGGCAGGACCTTGATGGCTACTTCACGCTGTGAACGCGGGTCATAGCCCAGGTAGACGGTGGACATACCACCTTGCCCGATAAGCGATTTTATATCATAACGTCCAATACGCTGCAGATCCATTAGTCAGGCCTATTATTGTAGCCAAGTAAAGTGTAATAGGCAAGGTTTCGCAAGATCAGCTAACAGGTTTGATAGGAGATTTTTTGCTGCAACCAGAAAACCTGCATAAGAATCCGGCTGAACGGCTAGCCGAACGGCTGATGTGTAAATGGGACATCGCTTTTATACTACAGAGCATGAAAATATAGTGGGGAGAAGCAGATTTTTATATTAGATTCGGAGGTTAGCAATGACAAACGAAGTGAATCCATTAAATGCTTTTTCTGATTCCATCATACAGGCAGTGGCGAAGGCAGGGCAATCCACCGTGATGGTGAACGCCCGTCGACGCATCCCGGCGAGTGGAATTGCTTATGCAGAAAACCTGGTCGTTACGGCCGACCATGTGGTCGAACAGGACGAGGGGATCAGCATCACACTGGCGGACGGCAGTAGCCTGGAAGCAAGCGTGGCAGGCAGAGACCCGCAGAATGACCTGGCGGTGCTGCGATCGAGGGCGGCACAGCTGACCCCTGCGGAGAAGTTGACACGGGAAGTGAATGTGGGGCAGGTGGTGCTGGCGCTCGGGCGCCCCAGCCAGGAAGGGATTGAGGCCAGCCTGGGGATCATCAGCGCAGTGGGCGGCCCGGTACGCACCGGGCGAGGAGGCTTGTTGGAACACTACCTGCGCACAGATGCAATCCCATTCCCGGGATTTTCGGGAGGCCCGTTGATCGATACAGAGGGCAGGGTGGCAGGAATGAACACGTCGGGCCTGGCGCATGGGGCCGCCATCAGTATACCTGCAAACCTGGTTTGGGCTGATGCGGAGAACCTGGTGAAATTCGGTTACATCAAGCGTGGCTACCTGGGGATACGCTCTCAGCTGGTTGAGCTCACCCAAGACTTGCAAGAGGTGCTCAATCGCCAGCAAGGGACTGGATTATTGCTGGTGTCGGTGGAGAGCGGCAGCCCAGCTGGAGCAGGAGGATTGATGGTAGGAGATATCCTTGTGGGGATTGATGGGCATAATGCGGCTGACCATGATGAGCTGATGATCAGGCTGGGAGGTGAGGCGGTTGGGAGAGCAATTTCAATCGAGGTGCTGAGAGGTGGCAAACCGTTAACGATGCAGGTGACAGTAGGTGAACGGAAGTAACCTTGTAGAGATGGCTTTTCTGTATTGCTTGACGCAGGCCTGGAGGTTGAACTGTTCGTTATAATTACGGACATGAGGTCAGATTGATCAAGGTAGGGATTGTATCACCCTCCATAGCCACCCGGGCGGGATTGAGGGCATTGCTCAGCGATGCCGAGGGGATCAGTATCGTAGCCGAAGCAGCCAGCCTGGATGAAATTGGGATAGGCAGCAGGGCGATGGATGTGGTCGTCTGGGCACCAGCCTCCCCGGTGGATCCAGACGGGCTGGCTGCTGCGTTCGACAAGATGGGGGAAGAGGCATACCCGGCATTATTGTGCGTGTATGGCGACGCGGGGTTCGTTGAAAATCTCGCACAGCTGCCCCTAAGAGGCTGGGGTGTGCTGGATCCGGAAGCCACCCAACCCGAACTCATCGCCAGCGTCCTGGCATTGAGCGAGGGTCTATGCCTGGTAAATCCTTATTGGCTCAGGCAGCAGCTTAAAAAACGAATAAGAGTTGATGCCCATGATGAGGTGGTGGAAGTGCTCACCACCCGGGAGACGGAAATCCTACAATTGCTGGCCCTTGGATTAACCAACAAGCAAATCGCCTTTCAGCTGAAAATCAGCACACACACGGTCAAGTATCACATCGCAACGATATACGCCAAGCTCGGAACGACGAACCGGGTGGAGACCGTAAACATGGGATTGAAAAGGGGCCTGATTGTTTTGTAAGAATGGAAGGAATACGCGTTTGCGGAACCTACGGGATGAAACTGGCGTATTAAGTGTGGAAGCGTTCAGGCGGTATAATGGCATTTAATGACCAGTTGTAGGCATGCAAGGTTTGAGATGAGGAGAAGTGGCTGGTATTAGCGATTTATCGGTGGTGTGGAAGAACATCAAAGAGATCGACCTGAAACCGATCAGGGATGCTGCAATGCAACCGGTAAGGATTACCCTGGTGGGTGTGTCAGGCGCGGGAAAACACAGCCTGGCAGAGCAGATGCGCAGCGATCCCGCCAAGCCAGGCATACGCACACAATCTACCCTTTCGATCATTAACCTGGAACAGGCAACAGAGGCGCCCGATGCCCACCTGATCATAGTTGTGGTGGATGCAACCCGCCCGGATTTCAACGAAGAGCAAAGGCTGGTAAAGATTTGGAGCGAGGCGGGGAAATCCATCCTGGTATTGATTAACAAGGTCGACCTGGTGCAGGGTAACTTTACCGGTGAGCCCCACCACGGCTGGCAGGCTGCCAGAGTGCTTTCGGGATCGGTTAACGAGCTCGGCTTCTTGCAGAAAGAATTCATCCCGACCGTGCTGGAGCTGCTGCCGCAAAAGCAGGTGGCATTAGGCCGGTTGTTCCCCCTGTTCAGGATGGCAATTGCCAAACAGCAGGTGAGCGAGACGTGCCTGTCTAATGCTGCCTATGCCTTCAGCACCGGATTAGCGGAAATCGTTCCGGTGCTGGACCTGCCGCTCAACGTGACCGACCTGGTGGTGCTCACCAAATCACAGGGTTTCCTGGCATACAAGCTGGGATTGTTATTAGGATTTTCAACCCGCTGGCAGGATTACGTGTCAGAGTTCGGTAGCGTGATTGGAGGGGGCTTCTTGTGGCGGCAGATTGCTCGCAGCCTGGTGGGATTGATCCCAGCGTGGGGGATCATACCCAAGGTGGCAGTGGCTTATGCGGGGACTTATGCGGTGGGTTATGCCATCCTGGGTTGGTACCAATCGGGGCGCAAGCTCACTCCAAAACAAATGCACGCACTGTACGTGCAGGCTTTTTCACAGGGGAAGGATTATGCACGCAAGCTCGCACGCAGGCTGCCAAGGCCGAGGCTGCGCAGAGGAGAAAGAGAAGGGCATCAGGCAATCCAGGCGAGCTCGCAATTGGATGCTGAGGCCGTGATTGATAAGGAAAACCAGCAGTCTCTGGTGGTTCATGAGGAAAGCAACTCAAATATGGCGGATGAGGAAGGGGCCGAGAAGGCTGAGCTAAAACCAGATGCCATGAACAAACACAGCCAGATCACCGCGCGCAAGAGCTGGCTCAAAAAACGCCTCCGCAACAAGCGCCTAGGGCTGAGAAAACTCCAGGACCAAGCGGATGTACAACTGTGTAAAAATTGTGGCAATGCATCGTCGGCAGATGCACTTTACTGCCAGTATTGTGGGATGCCATTCGAGCATCGAGGCCAGGTCTAACGGGTTGATAAGACAGGTATAATTCATAAAACGTCAAGCCCTTTTTTAGGTAAACTGAGCTAAGAAACTCGAAAAGGAGAATGCTATGACTGAAGCACATTATCGCCTGGTAGAACGTCAGGGTCCGACGCCGGGTCGCATTTTTGAGCTCACCAGCGACGAAGTAAATATTGGCCGCGACATCACCAATGATATTGTGATCAATGATGCAGAAGTCTCGCGCAAGCATGCCCGGCTGACCCTGGAGGGAGATCGTTTCAAAATCGAGGATCTCAACTCGACCAATGGGACCTATATTAATGGGCAACGCCTGATTGGCCCGCACGTGATGGCAGTGGGTGAGGTGATTTTGTTTGGGGATAATGTTGGAATGGTGTTTGACGGCGAACCCGCCAAACCAGAAACAGCTGCGGAGCAAATCGTGGACCTGGGAGCCACCCCGGTAGCAGCCATCCAGCCAGCAGAAAGTTACCCTCCACCGGCGACAGCATCAATACCACTACAACCCTCACCCCAACCAGCGGAACCGCTGGTCGAACCTGAACCACCTGTTGAAGAGGCCCGCCGACCGGTAAACACCTGGCTATTAGCGGGATGCGGGTGTTTGCTGATGATCATCATCTTGCTGATTGCCTTGTGGGTATTGATTGACCAGCCGTGGAACCCGGGTGGGGGCTTATATTGTGTGCCTCCCTTTAATGTCATTTTCAGTGCTTTAGGTTACTGCCCATAAACGAGCCAAGATGAATCCACAAAACAATCGAAGGCAACTCTGGCTAAACCTGTTAGCCCAGGTTCTGTCTTTTCTTACCGTGCTGGTATCTTTTTGGGGGGTAACTATCGTCTATTTCAACCTGGCCCAAAGCGCAACCCCGTTTTGGCCGTTGCCGGGGTTGATCATGGTAGATTTGGTGCTTATCGGTATCATTGGGTTCGTAGCTACTTATCTTGGTATTCGGGGTGTCAAAGGAAGATGGTTGAGAGTGAGTTGGGTTATTATGGGAGCTTTTATCCCATTATTTATTGTGACTGCTTTTTCACTTGGCATTTTTTTGCTTGCGGCATATGGTTTTTATATAATGTCAACCATCATCCTTACCGTTCAACGCAAGTCGAATTGGCTATTAAGCTTCGGCCTGCTGATGCTGGGTTCTCTTGCTAATCTAGGATTGCTATTGTTGATCATAACGCTGGTCAGCTAGCCAGCAGCGTTTTAGATTCCTGTTATTTTTTATATTAATCGCTATTCATGGGATGATCGACCATTGGCCTTCGTTCATGAGCAGGTCGAAGGTGATTAAGTCAGGGCTGGATGAATTGGTCGCCTCGGCTGTAGCAGCATTATCGCTGATGGAGATATTTTGTGCTTCGTAATCCTGATGTTGTAGGATACTGGAGATGGAGAAATAACTGCTTGCCATGGATGATACAGAAAAAGGATCCTGCCTGCCTTGCTCGATCCCATCCAGCACCGAGTTGATAACCTGTAGGGTGTGGGTTTCGGAGGTGTAGTCTCGGGATACCATCTGGTCTCCTGCGGTGATCAGGAGCGTCTCCAATGCCAGGCTGGAGGGGGTATGGGGATGGCGGAGGTAGTCGGCCACGATGCCGCGCTGGCGCATGATCTTGTTATCCAACAGCCAGGCGGTAGCAAAGTATGACGAGGGATCAAGCAGCTGCTGATAACGGCGCATGGTTTCATAATAACCAACGGTCAGGCGCACATTATCCACCCATTGGGCGGTGTCGGGCTCATTTTTTAGGGCAGCAAGGAAATCCTGCTCCAATTTGGAAAAAGTAATGGAGAAATGATCCTGCAGGGCAGTATCGATGGAGGCGGATTGGCTTTCCCCTTGTTTGTTGTGGATATCTCGGTAGAAAGATGAGAATGCATCCCATCCATGGGTATTGACCATGTATTCCACCAGCGAACCGGCCTCGAGATAGCCGATCTCATGCTGAGAGGCATAAAAATTGTCCGCCAGCTTATCCAGCGGGATATATTCGCCCAAATAGGCAGGGAGCAGGGCTGCGGCGCGCGGCATGAGCGGCTCAGGTTGGAAGTGACCGCCACTGAGATAGACTGCCAAACCTTCCACGAAGATGGTAGGCCGAAAATCACCTCCCAGTTGCCCGTCCAGGGCATGGACCATCTCATGGTGCACGACCATGGCCCAGGAATTTGAGGCGTAGTTCCGGTCGAGGTAGGAGACGCTGATCTCGGTGCTGGTGAAGCCCCCATTGCCTAAAACACGGGGCAGGATGGTGATGGTGATGGGCTGGGTGAAATCAGCGCTCATCTTTTCTTCTACGTCCAGAGCCTGAGAATCAATGGTGGTGGTCAATTGTGGCAGGTCGCGTTCAGTGGCCGTGCCGGTGATGTAATAAACCGTGCAGCATTGCGTCTGTGTGGATGCCCAATGGGCATTGGCCTCATCGGGAGGCATGTCACTGGCAGGCAGGAGGTTCACCTGTTCTGTCCAGGTGATGCCCTGCGGCTTAACGGTGAATGAAAGCTGGTGAGAGCCTGGATTTTGCCCCGTAGTGTCCCACGCCCAGAGCAAGGTAGCCTGGTATCGCCCGGCGATGCCCCAGGTGCCAAACTTGACCGGGCCAAGGTTGGGGCCATCCGGCGAGTCTACCTGCACCTGCAAGTCAGCGTCTTTTACATCCAGCCCGGGAGGTGAGATCACTTCCAGGCTGACCTGGTCGCCCACATAAAGCACATCATCGGGATGAAAATGGACGGTAAATCCCTGACTTAGGGGAGTGGAGGTGGCACCTGGCAATGCAGTATCGGTGGGCGTTAAGGTGGATGGCGAAGGTGAAGCTTCGGGTGAGGGTGGCTGAGTGGGTAAAATCGTGAAAGTTGGCTCAAGCTGTGGTTTCAGAGATGGAGGAAGGGTAGGTTGGATGGTGGCTGGAGGAACTGTGCAGGAGGTTAATAGGAACAGTACACATATCATTAGTAAAAAGCGACGCATGCCCATATTATAAAATATCCAGGGGTGGTAGAATAAAAATGTTCGATGAGAGATTTAAAAACCAAATCCTAAGGAGGTTTAGATGTCACCGATGTTCGTTCCCGGTCCGGTGGATGTATCCCCGGATGTGCTGCAACAGCAGACGAAAGCGATGGTCCCTCATCGCAGTAAAGATTTCGAAACAGTTTTCCAACGCTCAGCAGAAAAATTACGGCAAATTTTTTACACCGAGTACCGAATATTCATCATGACCAATTCGGGCAGCGGGGCGCAGGAATCGGCAGTGCGCAACCTGGCCAAGGAGCGCGTGCTGAACTGCGTCAATGGGGCGTTTGCCAAGCGCTGGTATGACGTGTCGGTCGCCAACGGAAAGCAGGCCGATAAAGTGGAAGTGCCCATGGGGCAGGTCATCATGCCTGAAATGGTGGAAGAAGCGCTAAAGAAGCAGCATTATGACCTGATCACTCTGGTGCATAACGAAACCTCCACGGGTGTGCAGAACCCGGTGAAGGAAATCGCAGACGTGGTCCACCGGGTGAGCCCGGATACCTTGATTGCCGTGGATGCAGTCTCTTCACTGGGTGGCACGAAGATCGAAATGGACGCGTGGGGCCTGGATGTGCTATTTACTTCATCACAGAAATGCCTGGCGCTGCCGCCGGGGATCGCCTTGATAGGGGTGAATGACCGGGCGATGGCGCGCGCAGCCGAAGTGCCCAACCGAGGGTGGTACTTCGATTACCTGCTGCTGGAGAAGCACCGCTTAAAAGATTCAACGCCCATGACACCGGCAATTTCCTTGATCTTCGCCCTGGATTACCAGATCGACCGGATGCTGGCTGAGGGCTTGGAAAACCGCTACGCCAGGCACAGCGCCATGGCGAAGTATTCCCAGGAATGGGCGACTAAAATGGGCTGGCCATTGTTCGCCCCCGAGGGATACCGCTCACAGACGATTACCGTGGTGGTCAACCCGCCTAATTTCGATTGCACGGAGTTCAATAAATTCATTGGACCACGCAACTTGAGGTTGGCAAACGGCTATGGGGACCTTAAAAATAAGACATTCCGCATCGCTCACATGGCTGAAATCCAGATGGGTGACCTGGAGAACCTGCTGAGTGGCATTGACGACTTCATGAAGGGGCGATAATCGATCAGCAACTTCCAGAGACGCCCTTACATGGGGCGTCTCTGAGCTTAATAAGAACACATGGATGAGCTATTCGAAATCAGGGTAGACAGCCTGGCCTATGGTGGTGATGCCCTGGGAAGATTGCCAGACGGTAGGGTGGTATTCGTCCCATATGCCATCCCTGGGGAGGTGGTGAAGCTCAGGATCGTAGAAAATAAAGCACACCACACCGTCGCAGAGCTGGTGGAGGTGCTGCAAGCCTCCCCAGAGCGAGTGACGCCGCGCTGTCCGCATTTTGGAACCTGTGGAGGCTGCCATTACCAGCATATGAGCTATCCAGCGCAGCTAAATGCCAAGGCAGCCATCCTCAAGGAACAGCTGGAGAGGATTGGGCGATTGCAACAGCTGCCTGAGATTATGACCAGGCCCAGCCCAGAAGCATGGTATTACCGCAATACGGTCCAATTTCACCTTTCGCGAGAGGGCAAACTGGGTTACCAGAGGGCACGTTCCAACAAGCCCTTTGCCATCCGAGAATGCCACCTGCCAGAGCCCCCGATCAACCACCTGTGGCCGCTGATCGATATCGAACCCATGCGCGGGCTTGAACGCATCAGCCTGAAGGCGGGACTGGATGAAGACTTAATGGTGGTGCTGGAAGGGAATGAGATGCTGCCGGTGGACTTCAGCATCGAAGGCCTGCCCGTGTCGGTGGTGCAGCTGGGCGAGGCGGGCAGCACCATCCTGGCAGGCAGCGACCACATCCTGATAGAAATCCTGGGCAGGAAATTCCAGGTATCGGCGAAATCCTTTTTCCAGGTAAATAAGCTACAAGCTGCGGAAATGGTTAGATATCTGTTGGAACAATTGCCGTTGAACCCAGGCTCAACCGTGGTGGATGCCTATTGCGGCGTGGGATTATTCAGCGCTTTCATGGCAGCGAAGGTGGAGCGCCTGGTGGGCATAGAAATCTCGCCTGAAGCCTGCGAGGATTACACAACCAACCTGGATAATTTCTCTAATGTGGAGCTATACGAAGCTGCGGTGGAAGATGTGCTGAGCACGGTGAATTTCAAGGTGGATATGGTGGTTGTGGATCCTCCGAGGGCAGGCTTGGGGGTGAAGACAGTGCGAGGAGTGCTGGCACAGGGAGCCAGGCAAGTGGCTTATGTATCTTGTGACCCGGCGACCCTAGCCCGGGATGCCAAACAGCTGGTTGCAGGGGGATACAGGCTGGACAAAGTAACGCTCTTCGACATGTTCCCGCAGACCTATCACATCGAAAGCATCAGTCTGTGGGAGAAAAATAATTGACCCACAGGGGGATCACACCCCCTGTGAGTCTGTTCTTATTGTTTAACCGCCAGTGGCAGGAAAATGAATTCGCCTGCCCCTACTATCGCCTGGTATTCGGCAATACCGCACGGACCGGTGACCGCCAGGAGAACATCATAGCGACCCGGGAAAGTATACTGGTGTGTAGGTGATGGTTCAGTGCTGGTGGAGCCATCACCAAAGTCCCAGGCGTATTCGAGAGGCGGGGTACCACTGCTGGTGTTGGTGAAGCTCACCGCCAAACCATCTACTTGCCAAGTGAAGAAGGCTGTCGGTGAAGTGCAGGTGGTGGTCACCGGCTGGGTGAGGCTGCCGATGCCGCACAAATCGGTAGCGAAGAGGGTCACGTCGAAAGTGTCGGCAGAGTCGTACTCATGCACCGGGGATTCGAGGGTGCTGGTGATACCGTCGCCGAAATCCCATAAAAAGCTGAGCGGAAAATGCCCTGTGGTCTGGTTGGTGAAATTAATGGTGAGCTCGTCATCCAGCCAGGAGAAGGCAGCCTGTGGTACTGAGCAGGTTGCATCAACGGCATGACTTACCTGGGCTGAACCGCACAGATTGGCAGCTGACAAAGTAACCTGGTATTCACCCGGTAGGGCATACTCATGGATGGGCGAGGTTTCTGTGCTGGTTATCCCATCGCCAAAGTCCCAGAGATAATCAGTGGGCGTGGTGGCGGAAGTCTCGTTGGTAAAAGTGAAGACCAGCTCAGAGCTCCACCAGGAAAAATCTGGCAGGGGAACCAGGCCGGTAACGATGCTGGTGGCTTCCATGGTCAGGTGCATACCCTGGCCGGTGGTAAGTAAAGCGCTGTTGGTGATGGGCTGGCAAGCGGTGGCAGTGGGGGTGACATCAAAGGTAATCGTAATGGGAACGCCACTCGAAATATCTCCTTCCCAGGTGACGATACCTTCCGAATAATTCACCGATCCAGATGAAGCCCAGGCAGAACCCGGGACGTAGTAGGCTCCATCCGGGATGGGATCCTGGAGCAGGTTGGCGGGGATATCTGAAGTGCTTTGGATCTCGATTGAATAAGGGAAGGGTTCGCCGGTTTCTACCCATTCTGGAGCCGACTTGCTCCCCTGGACATTTTCGGTGCGCTGGGTATAAATATCCTCCTGGTTACGGCGAGTATCCACCCAGGCGGGGAAGATAAAATCGTTGGTTACGGCCAGCCCACTGTAATCACCGATGAAAGGTTGGTCGAAACCGCCAATGCTTGAGTCGGAAGTCACCTCGCTGATGCGCTGGTTGGGGCTGAAGGTTAAGCCGCCATCCGTGGAAACGGTGACATATTCATCATACAACAAGGGGATAATCAAAGGGGTGGGATCGTTACGGGAATCAAACCAGCTGATATAAAGTTTACCATTGGGGGCAACATCCATCCAAGGGAAGAATTGGTGGGCATCATTCCCGAGAGGGTCGTCATTAATGCGGATAGGTTCAGACCAGCTTGAGCCGCCGTCTGTAGAGCGGGTGAAGTAAATGTCGGCGTCGGCGTTACGATAGTCACTCCAGGCGACATAGATATTACCATTGTTGGGATCGATGGCCATGGCGGGGAAAGAATTATCGCGAAAATCGCCACCCGGCAGGGGGCTGGGGATCTCGTCCACGGCCACCACCTCGAATGGTGCACCGAAAGAGGCACCACCATTGGTGGACTTGACCATGCGGATCGTGGAGGGATAGCCATAGTTAAGCCAGGTGACATATAAAATACCGCCGGAGCCAACCACAGGCAGCGAACCCTGGTTTGAATCGTACTCGGAATCGCTAATGCGGAATGGAGTGGAGAAGGTGGCACCGCCATCGGTCGAGCGAGAGAAATAAATCGGGGTTCCGGAGGCAAAATTCGTCCAGGTTACGTAGATGTTCCCATCATAGGGGCTTCCTGTGGCATCTACGGCCATGTAATCCTTATCGCGGAAAACAGAGCTGGAATTCCAGGCGACGACGACTGGATCCTGCCAGGTGAGGCCGCCATCGGTGGATTTCGAGACAGCCACCCCACCATCATCCGTGGCTCGGTTGAAGGCAATATAGGAATAATACACATTGTGGATATCGTGTATGGCAATGGATGGGTCGCCAGCGCAGAAGGTGTTGGGAATAGTGGAGATATTGATGATACCATCGCCTGGCCAGGTATTGCCGCCATCGAAGCTGACGTAGTAGCCGGCACGTACGTCATTCTCGGGTGGAGGGCCAACGCGTAAGCGGTAATCATTGGAGGTGGCGATGACGTGATTGGGATCATACGGGTTGACATCGATGCTGGGCTCATTTTGAGCCTGGGTGGTGTCATCCTGGTTGCACAGCACATTTGGTCCCACCGGAACATCTCCCAGGATACCGACCAGCCCGTTAAAAGTTCGAGGAAAGTCAAATGAGATGGCATGAGGAGGGCTGTACTGGCTGGGATCGATCACGACCACCGAGGAGAGCTTATCCCAAAATTCAGGATTATCCCTGGGAGAGATTGGGGCGCTCAAGGCAACCTGCCAGGATGAAAAGAGCAGCAGGAACAGGAATATGACGATGACGAGCGAGGTACGGTGGGTATTGTGGGACATATGAGGAGCCTCCATGGGGAGAAAATATACCCCAATTGTAACTGTGAATTGGGAAGCAGGGGGTTAAAAACGCACATGTCGCGTGCATCGTCCTTTTGGCGGGGAGCGAATGTAGTTGAGTGATTAAACAGGAATAATATCTGAACCGCAGATTACCCGGGTAAAAGGATTTCGCAGATTAGATCGAGAGGTTAAAGCCCGCTTCAAGTGCCGGTTATAACCGTGGACATATAGACCACAAGGTCGTTCTTCGCTGGTCCAGAGAACCAAACATGTTGGGAATTTACCCCCTTGACACAGAACAAATGTTCTGTTATACTACATTCATGAGCTTTGAAGATCGTGATGGCAGAGGTGGTGGAATGAATATCGGGATGTTGTGGTTTGACAATGATCATAAGGCTGACCTGGCCACAAAAATCCAGAAAGCAGTGACGTATTACCATAACAAATATGGTAAAACGCCGAACCTGTGCCTGATGCACCCGCGCACGTTGGGCAACCATAGCTGGAGCGGGGCAGGCATCGAAGTGCGTACGACACGCTCAGTTCTGCCAAATCATTTTTGGCTGGGGGTAAACAAAAATGGGAATGCTGCTAACCCGTGAGGTCGATGATCAGCAAGTCGAGCGCAAGGTCAGCATCTATCTGGCCGGTTTTAATGGCCTCATCGAAATCTAACAAACGATGATAGATCATGTCGAGAAAATCGCGGCTGAAGCGGGGGACACTATCCAAAGCCAATTTTGCAGGGTAATAGCTAATTTTCAGTGATTTTGGAATGTCATCGTAGGTGGTATGCTCGTCCAGCGACTCACGTGCGATGATCAGCAGCCTTACCTGATATACAATACTATGAAATATCTGCAGGGGCTCACTTTCTTGCAAGCTGCGATGCAGTAACGCCTGGGCTTTGCGTAGGTCGCGATCACGGATGGCGTTAACCAGCTCGAAATCGCCGGTTCTGGCAGTGAGGGGGGTGAGGTGTTCCACGTCATCCACGTCAACCGGGCGGGTGAAATTCGCATAAGTCAACAGCTTGGCAGCTTCCTGGGAAGCCAGGCGGGTATCTTCGCCCACCTGCCCAGCCAGCAGGAAGGCTGCTTGGGTAGTGATTTGACCGCCTAATTTCTTCACATAGTCCTGGATCCACCTCACCATCAAACCGCCAGCAGGCCGGGGGTGGTGGCGAAGGTAAACGCGCTGGGATTGCTCGGGTGAAAGTGCCCATTGCTCCAGCCAATTAATGCGCTTTTCACGGCGATCTCTTTCGCTGGTGAGGAAGTCATATTCAACCAATATCAGCTTCGAACCAGGCATAGGGGAGGATAGGTAATCTAAAAATTCACCGCGTTCCTTTTTACCGTCCATGCGGGAGGTAGGATGAGTGAGGATCACCAGGCGCCGGGTGGCGAGGAATGGCAGCGTTCCGAGGGCATCTTTCAATTCGGGCAATGAAAATGTGCGACCGTCCAGGCGAGTGGTATTCATCTCGGCGATGGTTTCATCCCCCAGGTGACCAATCACCTTTTTTATTGATTCCTGGATGGCGAATTCGTCATCACCATCGAAAAGGTAAATCTCAGGTCCTTCTTCAGCTACCATTAGCCCCGTGTTTGGATGCGATGAAAATCTAACCGGCCCTGTTTTCGATGGGTGATGGAAGTGACTTCAAGCGAGCCGGGATCGCTGAGGGTGGTCACATGGGCTTGAACGAGCAATCCTAGGGGCTGTGAAAGGATCAGGGCGATGGTTGCCAGGGTGGCTGCCAGCGGCAAGCGAGCCAGCTTATCCTGAATGCGCCTGCCAGAACCTAGCATGGCTGCCGCCCCTGCCAGGCCAGCCAGGGTGCCGGCCGTGGCGAAATTAGTGCCGCAGTTTGGATGGACAGCCAGTTTGCTCTCCCCTGCCCGCAGGCGGGTGATGGCTTCTTGAACGGCAGCGTGCAACATCTCGGGGGGAACATCGCCGATAATCCAAAAACCGCTCGAATCAGAATGCCCGACAAGCATAGTGTTGGGAAGATGGGCAGACAGGATGTGCAAAGTGGCATGTTCCAATCCATGATTGCGGCGGATACGCGAAATTGTTGGGTTGCCGAGGATGCCTGATATGCTTCGATTTAGAGGCTGTGACATAATATCCTCCTGTGCAAGGTGATTATACCAGCCTGCCGCCAGAAGCCCGAAGGACACCCGTAAAGGCTTTGTTGATGCTTTATAAAAGTTGGCGTGATGAATCCATCATCAGGCGGGCAGCTTTTCGCCCAATCTCCACCGCGAAATTCGTGCCGCGATCCCACGGATAAACCTGACTCATGCTGGCGAAATAAAGCCCCGGGATGGGAGTTTGTATGGCGGGAATGTTGCGTGAATGGTTAAGCAACGGCACGGGTTGGGCATAATTGGTGCGGTACAGCCAGGTCTTGTTGATCCAGGAAGGCTCAAAATTCGGGTTAAAGCGATTAATGGATGGGATGAAACGCTGCAACAGCTCTTCCTGGCTGAGGGTGAAGTACTCGTGGCCTGTCTCCAGATAATCGCCACAATACACGATGTGGTCGCCACCAAAATGCTCGGGGGAGATAAAGTTGGTGTGCTCGACCAACGCAAGAAAGGGAAAACCGGCAGCCTTGGGTAGGTTGTACCAGTAATAGCCCTGCTCTGAAAGCTGGTGCTTGAGTGAGAGGGTCATCACCACAGCACCCATGGATTTCAGCTCGAGCAAACCTTTGAGGTACTCGGGAGGTAGGCTAGGGGCGAGGCGCGCCAACAAGCTGGGTGAAGTTGTGACCAGGCATTGGTCGAAGTGCCTGACCTCGCCAGAGGCAACCAGGTTGAGGCCCCCCTGCGAGGCGGGTTGAATTTGGCCAACAGGGGTGTTCAGGGAGATCGACACACCCAGTTCGCGCAGCTTCTGGGCAAATTGGTTGGCGAAGGCCTGGAAGCCGCCCTGGAATGTGCCCAGGCGGGTGGTGCGCGCCTTGAGGCGGGCCCACATCCAGGCCATATTGACCTCCCTGGCATAGTGCTCACCGAATTTGCCGATCATCAATGGCTCCCACATCAGCTCATAAACGCGGTCGCCAGCCCATTTGCGCATCCAGCCATCCACGGTGTATTGTTCGAGGGTTTTCCAGTCATTACTAAGGCGCAGGAACAACCCCACCAGTCCGAAGCGGGCCTTGTTCACACCCCAACCCAGGCCGGGAAACAGGATAGCCTTGAGGATTGAATCGAACGGGTAAAACCGGCCCTGGTAATACATGACCGTATAGGGTCGGGGGAATACCAACCGGTCACTCCAACCCAGCTCGTTTATCAATCCGAGCATGTGCCGGTCGGATGCGAACCAGTGGTGATAATATTGCTCGACCGACCAATCCCAATGAGGCTCTTTGAAGCCGCCAGCCAGACCACCGAAGTGATTGGAAGCCTCGTAGATCGTCACCTGGTTGCCCTGCCGAACCAGGTCGTAAGCGGCCGACAGACCCCCGAAACCCGCACCCAAGATGGCAACATTTTTCATAGATGGTTTACACCTTCAACGGCAGCCGGTTCAGACTTGGCGCGCAATGTTTCGGTCCACTTGACGCCCTCGCGGAACATGTAATAGAGACCCAAAGCGGTGACGGGGAACCATAAGGCAATATGCAGTACGAAAGTATAGCTGGTGGCGATCTCACGGGGCACGTCGTACGCCTGCAAGACTGCAATACCCGGCAAGTCGAAGGTGCCGAGGTAGCCTGGGGCGGAGGGGATGGTGGTGGCTAAATTTACGATACCATTCATGAGCATCAAAGCGAAAAAGCTCACGCCAAATTTGAAGGCGTGCATCACGAACCAGTATTTCACCGTCTCCAGCAGCCAGATCACGACCGAAGTGAAGAAGACCATTACCACATCCAGGGGTGACCTGAGCGATTCAAGCCCATCCAGGAAGCGGCGGCTGATACCCAGGGTGTTCTCATGCAG
The DNA here is from genome assembly GCA_964385625.1 of uncultured Anaerolineaceae bacterium. Lineage (GTDB taxonomy): Bacteria > Chloroflexota > Anaerolineae > Anaerolineales > UBA4823 > FEB-25. The sequence goes on from CAYLPS010000023.1 coordinate 18,155, forward strand.
GCGCTTAGGAGCAATGCGCACGACCAGCCAGGTGATCAGCCGGTCTGCAACCCTGGGGAACATGGCAGCTACCAAAAAAATCGCCAGGGCGCCGAAAAAAGCCACACTGCCCCAAATGGCGATCTCGCGGATACCAAGCTGAAAACCAGCAATATCGATGGAGATGCCAGTGAACCGGGTGAGCTCTGCCAGGTTGACGAAAACAAAGGCCAGCATGACGATGCCATCAAAGACGCGCTCGACGATGATGGTTGCCAGGGAGGCTGAGATGGGTACGCCTTCTTTACGCTTGAGAACCACAGCACGCACCACCTCACCCGCCCGGGCAGGGAAGATATTGTTGCCAGCGTAGCCCATGGTGACGATGGGAAACATAGTGCGGGTGGGGATGGCTTTTAATGGGCGCAACAGGTAATGCCAGCGCCAGGCGCGCGCCCATAAAGCTACGAAATATACCACTACACCGGGGATGAGCCACCAGTAGTTTGCGCTGATCAGCACCTGCCATAATTGGGCAAAATTAATTTTGCGCAGTGTCAGGTAAAGAAATATTGCACTGATCAGCAGGCCGACCCAGAATTGCCAACGCTTCATTATTTTCATTCTATCACAAGCAGCAATTTTACCTTGTTCGTGAAATAATGATCAATTAACGGTTGATTAGATGTCACACCATGTTTTGCCATCACGACGAGCAGCAGTGGATGTGAATATAAAAAAATTAATGATCCAACAAGCGGGTAGATTATAATCTTCCTTGTGAAGAAACGCATTGCTGTCATAGCGGTCATTGGTGTATTGCTCGCGGGGTTAGGAATGCTGATTTTCGCCTGGAATTCGCAGCCCAAGCTGGTGGAGGTGTATCCCCAAGATGGAGCGGCTGATATCCAGACGACTACACCCCTGCGCCTGGTGTTCTCAAGCCGCATGCAGGAGGAATCCGTGAACAGCCGCATAAGCATAGAGCCAGCAATCAGGGGCAACTTTAGCTGGGAAAATGACGGCCTGACTTTCACACCCAGCCAGCCGTGGCCCGGTGGGCAAACCATCCACATTACCTTGAGCCGAGGAGCAAGGGCAGATAACTGGCTTTCGATTTCAATGAAACAACAGAGCTGGTCGTTCAGTACGAGCAGTGAAAAACTGGCATACCTGTGGCCTTCTGACGGGCAAGCAGATCTATACACTCTAAACCCGCTAAACGGGAACATCCAACGTTTTACAGATGGTATGCGTGTGCTGGATTATTGTGTGAGCAGCAGTGGAATGGTGTTCTATTTCAGCGCGGGAAACGCCCGGGGAGGCGCCAGCCTTTACCGGCTCAGCCGTGCAGGGGCAGCCGGCGGTGTGGACAGTGCCGGCCAGGTGGAGCAGCTGCTGGATTGCGGAGCTGCTCAATGCAGGTCACCGGTGATCTCAGCAGATGACCAATATGTGGCTTATGAATACGTCATGCCCGGGGTAGGCGGTGCATCTACAGCCGCGCAAATATGGATGCTGTACCTGACTTCGGAGCAGTCAGAACCCATCGGGTCAGAGAGGCATGAAACGCTACAGCCGAGCTGGTCATCGAGCGGATTGCTGGCATATTATGATCGAAGCAGCCAGGGTTATGAAATCTACAACCCCCAGGACGAAAGCCGAATTTTCCTGGCCAACCCCACCGGGCAACCTGGTGCGTGGAGTCCTGATGGCGAGTATTACCTGGCGCCTGACGTCACCTATACACAATATCCAAATGGAGCGGAGGCCGGGGTGAGCCAGCTGATCCGCTATGACGTGCACAGCCAGGGTGGAGAAAACCTGTCGTGGAGCGGTTTCGTGGAAGACGTGGATGCCGTATACACCGGCGATGGCAGCAGGGTCGTTTTCACACGCAAGTTTTTGGACACGGAAAATTGGACACCCGGCAGGCAGGTATGGATCATGAATGCCGATGGATCGGGCGCGCAGGCCATCACCAGCGAGGCAGACTACAACCATTATGACCTGGCAGTGAGTCTGGATAGCCGGATGGTGGCTTATGTACGCTTCAACCAGGTTACTATAGCGGACCCCCCCGAGTTATGGGTGGCTAATGCAGATGGAAGCAACCCGGTGCAGCTGGTGATCGGAGGGTACTCACCCACATGGATCCCTTAACCAAGGCTGGAGAGCTCGTGCGAGCATTTTAGCTACCTGACCTGAATCTCCGATGCTACTGCCTGGAGGAATTGCCGGGGCAAATCCTGGTGATCAACTTTTGGTTAGCCGAGTGCAGATGGTGCCAGAGAGTGGACCGTGGAGTCATCGCTCACCAGGATACCTGGAAGGAGCAAGTGAGGCTCTTGTGGAAACCATCCCCCAGCAATGAAAGCCCGGCATTGATAAAAAATAATGCCAGCCAAAGGAATTTGCCGGTGGTGCTGCTGGATGAGCGACAGCGGGTGGCAGACAGGTATGGCGTGGATACCACGCCGTATATCTTCATCCCGGATAGCCAGGGAATCATCAGGTACCAGGGAGCATGGGATGATATTACATTCCGGAAACGTGAGGCCACCGTGAAATATGTGGAGCAGGCACTTGAGGCGCTCAGGAACTGCCGAATGCCGGGAACTACCCAAATACAAGCTTATGGGTGCGCCATGGTGCGATTTTAGAGGGGTTATCGTGCAGATAACCGGCGGGCCAAGGTTTCTTGAGGCAGCAGGCTATAGTAAATAAACGAGCTCACCGGCGTGGGGACGTGATATCGCTGCCCCATGCGCACGATGGCTCCATTCTGTGATTCTAGCTCGGAAGGCCGCCCTTCGATAATATCGCGCTGCATAGAAGCCATCGTTTCAGGCGGGAGGCTATCGATATACGCCAAAGTGACGGCGGGACTATCGGATGGCAGAGGCACACCCTGGGCGAGGGCAACCGAATAGCACTCGTGAAGGGCATCGATGAGCATCTGGCGGGTTCCTTCAAGAGAGCGAAAACTGCCGAAGGGTGCGCGGGTGACCGCCCCGAGCCCGCTGACCGCCGAAATGAAGAGGAATTTCTGCCAAATGGCGACATTGATATCGGCGGGAATCTCTGCCACCACACCGGCACGCTGAAAAGCCTGCAAAAGCTGCTGCACACGCGGGCTGAGGTGGTTATCCAATTCGCCGAAGGCAATATAAGGCTCAATGCCGCTGTGCTGGATGCGCCCGGGGGAGGCAATACGGCTGGCAATACGGCAGAAGCCCCCCAGGATATGCTCCCTGCCCAGGATTTCTGCCAGCTGGGAGGGGGCTTCGACGCCATTTTCCAGGGGAACCACGAAAGTATGGGTACCCAGCAGGGGAAGCATCGCCCTGGCGGCCTCGGGAATCTGCCATGTTTTCACGCAAACCAAGACTGCGTCCACATCCCTGAGGCGGGAGGGATCTTCGGTGGCGGTGACGGATTGGATGGAGAAGTCTCCCTTGATGCTATCAACCCTGAGCCCACTGGCAAGCATGGCGCGCAAATGATTGCCCCTGGCGATAAATGTGACCTGTTCACCGGCCTGGGCCAATCGGCCACCGAAATAACCACCCACACCACCGGCTCCAAACACGACGATGTGCATATGCACCTCCACGATTATTCTCACCGATTGTATCAGGATTTACTAATCTGGGGTGATTACAGCAATGTGACACAACTCGCATAAAATCGGGTAGAATCAAAAGGAACCATTGCTTTCATAAAAACGTCTATTATCTTTGATACCATGGACCAGCTATAACTGTTCCTATCATATGAGGAGAATCTCATGAGTGAAAAAGAATCACCTCAGAAAGTAATCGAGGCACACCGGAGACGGCAGCAAATGCAGAAGGGCACTCCAATGATCCTGATGGTCGGGGCAGCCATCCTGCTCATCGCAGGTGCAGCGGCACTGATCTTTTGGCTGCTGGGGAGTAATTCACCGTTTGCCGACCCCACGCATACACCAACTGCAACCTTCACGTCAGCCCCCACCGATACAAACACACCCCTACCCCCCACTAACACTCCCACCATCACTCCCACCTCGGCACCATCAGAAACCCCCACTCCTTCCATTACCCCCACACCTTCAGGTCCGTTTGAATACACAGTTCAAGAAGATGATTCACTAGACAAAATTGCCACCCGTTTCGAAACCTCCATACCAATCCTGCTGGCACTCAACCCATCTATTGAACCCCCAGATTATTATATTTATGTTGGGCAGAAGATTCTCATCCCACCGCCCAATATGCAGCTGCCCACCTCTACCGCAGTCTCACCCGACGTTCCGCCCGGCACACTGATCACCTATACCGTGGAGCCCGGAGACAACCTGGGTGCCATCGCTGAAAGATTTAACAGCACGGTGGATGCGATTGTGAAAGAGAACAAGCTTGAAAATGCCAATGACATCAAGGCCGGGGATATCCTAAAAATCCCGGTCAATATTGCCACGCCGGTGCCAACCGCAACCGTGGGCACGGTGTACCCGACGGCGAATTACCCCACCAACACGCCCTTACCACCCACCGCCACGCCATAGTAGTCGGGCGATAAATGCAAAGAGCCACAGCGAGGAAAGCAAATTGGCTGTGGCTCTTTTTGTTTGTTCCTGAAGATCAATCCATCCACTCGATAACGGTGGCCTCGCCCTGGCCAACACCCACGCAAAGGGCGGCCAGCCCGTAATATGGCCGCTTTTCGGAGGGAGCTCGGCGTCGCATCTCGTGGAGCAAGGTGGTGAAGATGCGGGCACCCGAGCAGCCCAGGGGATGCCCCAGGGCAACTGCCCCGCCATTGACGTTGGTGATTTCGGGAGGCATGCCCAGGGTTTTCATCACGGCCAGTGATTGTACCGCAAAGGCTTCATTGAGCTCGATCAGGCGGATATCCTGTATGGTCAGCCTGGCCCGCTGGAGGGCTTTGCGTACCGCACCCACGGGCGCCAGGCCCATGATGCGCGGCGCAATACCGGCAGCAGCCGAGGTGATCACACGTGCCAAGGGCTTGAGGCCAAGCTCAATAGCTTTTTCCTGGCTCATGAGGAGCACGGCTGCCGCCCCGTCGTTCAACCCGGATGAGTTGCCGGCGGTGACGGTGCCGCCGTTACGGAAGGCGGGTTTCAATCGCGCAAGGGATTCCATCGAAGTGTCGCGGCGCGGCCGTTCGTCGGTATCAATGATAAGAGGGTCGCCTTTGCGCTGGGGGATGCTGACGGGAACGATCTCCTGGGCGAATTTCCCCGCATCGATGGCGGAGATGGCGCGCTGGTTGCTGCGCAGGGCGAAGGCGTCCTGCTGCTCACGGGTGATCTCGGGCATCATCTCGGCGATATTTTCAGCGGTCTCGCCCATGGCTTCGGTGCCATACAGCTCCTGCATGATGGGATTCGGGTAGCGCCATCCCAGGGCAGTATCCCAGGCGGTGAGGTTGCCAAAAGCGAAGGGTTTTTCCAGCTTGGGCATTGAAAAAGGGGCGCGCGACATGCTTTCAACGCCACCGGCGATGAAGACATCACCTTCGCCAGCACGTATGGCGCGGGCAGCCTGGTTGATGGCATTGAGGCCCGAGGCGCACAACCGGTTGAAGGTAACGGCAGCCACTTCTACAGGAAAACCTGCTAGCAGGCTGGCCATGCGGGCGACATTGCGGTTATCTTCTCCCGCCTGGTTAGCGCATCCCATGTAAACTTCTTCTACCAGCGAGGGGTCGAGCTTATTGCGGGTAATGATGGCTTTTAAAACATGGGCAGCCAGGTCATCAGGGCGGACGGGGGCCAAAACTCCACCCAGGGCGCCAATGGGTGTGCGGATAGCATCGATGATGACAGGTGTGGACATGCGAAATTCCTCCGAATGAAGTATAAATAAAAGATTCCCCTGATTGTACCATTGGGAGGGAACTACTCTGGTGGTAGGCAGTATAGCTGCAGGAAAACTTCGTTAAAAAGCTGGTTTTTGCTTGCATAATCCTCAATATTCAAGTATGCTTATCAGGAAAAGGAGTGCTTCGATTGGTGAGGAGGATCTGATGCAAGAACGAAGAAAATATCCCCGCAAAGACCTGCTCTTATTCGCCAATGTTTACGACTCAAAAAGCGGCAAGATCATCGGAACTCTCTTGAATATCACCCTGGAAGGAGCCATGGTCTTAAGCGAAAACCGGATCGATGCCGATAGCATGATGGAATTGCACATCAAATTACCGGATAATTTCGTACATAAGAACGAGCTGGTTTTTACCGCCAACAGCCGGTGGTGCGGGCCGGATATAAACCCAGAATTCTTCGACGTGGGTTACCAATTCGCCAATGTGAGCGAAGAAGACGCCAGGATCATCCAAACGATCATTGAAAAATACGGTTTTAAAGATTAACTGTACAGGCAGCGAGTTTGAAGGATAAGCCTGCGGGGCTCGAGACCGCAGGTTTTTATTTATGCTGAGCGCCTTCCAAATCCAATAGCCATGCTTTTAGCTTAACGCCGCCTGGGCCGCCATAACCGTGTAGAGAGCCATCAGTGCCAATCACACGATGGCATGGGATGATAAGTGGGATGGGATTGGTGGCTTCCACACGACCCACGGCACGGGCAGCATGGGTGCTGCCAGCGCAGAAGGCAATTTCCTTGTAGGTCGATGTCTGGCCATAGGGTATGGCTGCGGTTAACTGTAACACGCGGCGTTGAAAATCGGTCAGATGCGATAGATCCAATGGCAGCTCAAATTGAAGGCGCCTGCCCGCCAGGTATTCTGCAAGCTGGTTCAGCGGCTCGCCAGTGCGGGCTTGGTCATGAATAACATGTGCAAGAAAGCGCCGCCCGACCTGGTTGATGAACTCAACCTCTGGCATGCTCCACTCTAGCGCCACCAGGCCGATTTCTGAAGAAGCCACCCACAGCGGTCCGATGGGGCTGGAGGGTAACAGGCCGATGTATATCAGCCCCCCTAAAGGAATTTTGGAATGAACGGTGCGGGATTGCGTCATGGATAGCCGGTATCGAGATCGTGGGGCAAAACTTAATAATTCGTGACCATATCAATCAGGCCTTTTTCGCGGGCTACATGCTCGCAGCGGCGAAATACAAAGTAGGATATCAAGCCGAAAAATATGGTTAAGCCGACCAGGATGCCGATGATGTGCAGGTTGCTTAAGCCCTGCAAGGTTGGGAAAGCCTCAGCAATATGTCCCACCAGCGAGCGGCGTAATAATTCCAGCCAGTAAGTGATAGGCATGATATAACCGACAGGACGCAGCCACACGGGCAACACCTCCAACGGGAAAATTGCGCCGCTGAACAGAAATAGGGCGCCTGCCACACCGTCTCCGATGAACCACACGTGGTTGACAATCAGCAGGCTGATGCCTGCCAAAATCAAGCCCATCATGGCAAGCATGATGATGCCAATCAGCAGGGCGATAATGAATAGCGGCCAATTTATGGTCGCGGGATTAATATTAACGTGAAGGAAAAACGCACCCACCAGGATGGTAATCATTACAGAGATGGAACCCACCAAGAAATTTGCCACTCCGCGGCCAATAAGGTAAAAGGGGATGCTGACCGGTGCAATATACATATACTTGAGGGTCTTATAATGCTCGCGATCATCGATCACCGCCCAGGATATCCCGGTCATCACCGTGCCAACATAAATATAGAATGCATTCCCCAGGTAGATGTAGGAGAAGATGGGAGAGCCAAAATTAGCATTGGTGATCACGCTATACATGACTACCAATATGGCTGCCCCGGCAAGAGGTTTGATAATCGAGTAAATGGCGAAAAGGAAGGGATCGGTCCAGTTGGATTCGATCTGCCAGCCCAACCAGGCAGCAACACGGAATGAGCGATTGAAGAGAGTAAACTTTGGATGGTTAGTTTGAACGTCAGATGATGGCATCATATTCCTGCATATTAATTAGCGCCGATTCTCGGTGAGGCGCCCCTCGCGGATGGCGAGTTTTTCCATGTGGTCGAGCATCAGGCGAGCTCCGATGAGGAAGACGACACACAAGGCTAGCAAGACGATAATCTCGATTTGAACCGATACGAAGCCCAATGTCGGCCCGCTCTTGAAAACCAGTTGGCGCATGGCATCCAGACCCAGAGTGAGGGGGATAATGGATGCGGCAGTAGAAATCCAAAAACTGAAATTCTTGATGGGAAAGTAGAAGCCTGAAAACAGGTATACAGGTTCCTGTGCCAGGTTAGAGATGTGCCAGGCTTCGCGGCTGAGCAACAGATACATGGATGCGGCCATCATCCCAAGCCCGTAGAGAGCGACCATGGCGAGGAAAAAGACGGCAAACAGCTGGGCAAAGCTCGATACAGCATACTGCACCCTGAATAACAGGCTGCCCACCACGATGATCACCATGGCGCGCAAGGTGGTGGCAAGCAAGCCCCCCAAGGCCATGCCGAGCAGGATGGCCATCATCCTGGCTGGTGACATGATGTAGAGGCCCAGGTTGCCCTGTTCCTTCTCCCAATAAAGCTGGCTGGACATGCTCCATAGCACATTCATCCAAAATGCGGTCATGGCACCCCCAACCACAACGAAGCCGACATAGTCTTCAGGGGCATGGATGGCACGGTAGACAAACACATAGGCGAACACTGAAAGCAGTGGTACCAGGATATCGAAGATAAGCCAGGATCTTTCGCGCTGCTGCCCGATGAGGCGCGGGTAGGCACGCGCAAACACCGTTTGCAGATAAAGCTTCCAACCGGTGTTCTTGGGCAGCCGCGGCTCACCCAGAGATGGAGTTTTGTTGAAAGATGTATGAAGCCTGGACACGGAAGTGTCTGGCTCACTCATCGCTAACTTCCTTCTGCTCGACTTCCTCCATGCTCTGCCCGACGAGGTGAACGAACACATCCTCTAGGGTGGGCTCGCTTTTTTGCAGGTTCAGCAAGCGGATGTTAGCCGAGCTCAAGGTATTCACAACCAACGCCAGCGCCTGTTCCTCATTCAAGATCAGATCGAGAGAATCGAAACCTTCCTGGGGGGAATGGCAGACATTGGAGACCCCGGGTAAGTTCTCGAACCTGGCGGCATCGAGAGTACCGTTGAATGAACTGACTTCGAGATGGTAGAAGGCTTGCTGCTGGAGCTGGTGTTTTAAATTCGCAGGGGTATCGCAAGCCAATACACGGCCCTGGTTAATGATGGCAACCCGGTCACACAATTCATCGGCTTCGACCATGTAATGGGTGGTGAGCATTAACGTGCGGGTGGGGTTGTTATCGACCCATGAGCGGATGAAATGGCGCACTTCCCTGGAGGCTCCCACGTCGAGGCCCAGAGTAGGCTCATCCAGGAAGAGCACATCGGGGTCGGTCATGAAACCGCGCACGATGTTCATTTTCTGGCGCAAACCGGTGGACAGGTCAGATGACTTGGCATTCATACGATCTAAGAGGCCCACCACTTCGAGCAGGCGTGTAATATTACGGTTGGCCACAGAGGAGGGCAAGCCATAAAATTGGGAGAACATCCACAGGTTCTCACGCACGGTAAGCAAGCCATAGCCGGAGGTTTCACCGCCGGAGACCATATTGATGCGGGGGCGAACTTTTTCGGGATCATCGGTCACGTTATAGCCAGCCACCCAGGCAGCCCCTGAGGTTGGGGCAAGCAAGGTGGTGAGGATTTTGATCAGGGTGGTTTTACCGGCACCATTAGGACCCAGCAGGCCAAAGAGCTCACCCGGGCGAATCTCGAGATTGATGTCGCTAAGGGCCAGCAGGGAGCGGGCCTCCGATTTTTTACCGCCGCGTATTTTATAGATGCGACCGAGGTTTTCGGTCTGAATTGCAAAATTCATAGAAAATACTCACTCAACTTTCATAATTGTTGGCAGAACGTAGGGTAATCGTAGGTTACCCGTCAAGCACGCCAGCCAAAGATTTGATATGATGTTAGCTGTAGGGCGATTTCTCTTCTTCTCCTCCTTTTAAAGAGAGCCGGCAGTGGCGTACCCGGCTCTCGTTATTTTTAAGGAGAGCCCACATGAAATGTTTGATCATCTCAGGTGATATACACTTGATAGCATACCAACTGGCGCATGACTTTAAACCCCAGTTGCTGATACATATTTAATATCTCCAATTTATCTCCCCACGATTCCATTTCGATTAATGGTTGGCCCTGGCCACGCAGCCAGTATACGCCAGTGAGCACCAAGGCCTGGTATAGGTCGAGGCGGCGGTGCTGAGGAACCACACCGGGTGCATCAATGTAGCCGGTGGGGATGCCATTCCTGGAAGTCCTCTCAGGCGAGGGTTCGGTGCGGCTGATGCCAACCACCCGTCCTTTTTCTGAAAATACCAGGAACAAGCCCTGCTGGTTGAAGTTTTTCAACCAGCCAGCCATTTCATCTTCGGTGACCTCGTGATGGCCCCACAAAGTCATGTAACTGAGGTTCATAGCATCGGTGAGAGTGGAAAGATTGAGGACTTCAGCATAGGTACGCACTTTGTAGCCATAGGGGTAGATCACAGGGGGGAGGGGGACACTGGCTGAAAGGCGTAATTCAGTATAGGCACCCTGGGGCATGAAAGCATGCTTACGTAAAAAAGCGCCAGCTGCAGTATGGTCGCGATGCGCAAATATCTGGACTGATTTTGCGTTCAACTGTTGAGCGCGCTGGATGATATTAGCCAGTAACATGCTGCCAATTCCATGGCGGCGCCAGGCAGGGTGAACGATAATATTTGCCTCCGCCTGCTCACCTCCGGGAGTAACGTGGACCAGCGCCGAAGCGATGAAGTCTTGCGGATCATTAGGGGAAACAACCAGCCAGCGGTCTTTGAGAGGATCATGCCCTGGCTGCTCAAGCTGGGCCCGCAAGGCCTGCTCGGTGATGTTTTTTCCTTCCCGGTCAATGGCTTCGACTGCCAGGTATAGAGATAAAACAGGAGGAATATCCATATCAGGCATAAACGAGCGAACGGTCAGCTGATCCAGGTCGATTGACTTCATAAAATGTCCATCCAGGTGTTACCAGTATTGCCTGCCCGGCGAAGTGTGATCAACAAATCCAAAACTGCTAATCATTAGCGAAATATACCTCGCTTGTTTGCGTAAAAGCTTTTTATTTTACCACCATCCAAGATGAGGATTATGGTGGTGAATGTTAGGGGTTGGTGTGAAGGTGAGCGGATTTATCGAGCCAGCTCGAGGATCTCATGGTAGCGGAAGCAATCGATGGTGTGGTCATTAACCATGCCAACCGCCTGCATATGGGCATAGCAGATGGTGGGCCCGACAAAGCGGAAGCCGCGCCGGAGAAGGTCCTTGCTCATGTGGCGCGATATCTCAGTCTCGCTTGGGATGTCATTCCCGGAGGTCCATGCATTATTTATGGGCTTTCCACTCACAAATTGCCACATGTAGGCATCCAGGCTGCCGAATTCCTGCTGGATTTTCAGCGTAGCCTGGGCGTTTTGAATGGCCGCGTTGACCTTCAGGTGATTGCGGATGATCCCCGGGTTGGCTAAAAGCTCAGCAACCTTGCGCTCATCATAGGCAGCGATTTTTTGCGGGTCGAAGCCATCAAATGCCAGGTGGTAATTCGGGCGCTTGCGAAGGATCGTGTGCCAGCTGAGGCCAGCCTGGGCGCCTTCCAGGATCAGGAACTCAAAGAGCACCCGGTCATCATGCACTGGCACCCCCCATTCCTGGTCATGGTATGCCAAATAGAGCGGGTCAGTAGTATCGGCCCAGAAACAGCGCGTGGTCATCAAGCATGCTCCGTGCGATTCTTCTGCACTGGATCGGATGAAAGGTAATATCTCATAATGGGGCGAGTTTCTGAGCGCCTGGCGACTTCATGAAAACCGGCTTTTTGAAAAGCGGAAAACAACCCGGTGTAGGCAAATGTATCAGGTGTTTTACCTGCTTTGGGCTCAACCGGATAGCCTTCAACGATACCGGCGCCATTAGAGCGGGCATAATCCACGGCAGCTTGCAATAGCTGAAGAGTGAGACCCTGGTGGCGGCTTTTACGGGCGATGAAGAAACATACCACCGACCAGACGGGCAGGTCATCCACTGGTTTCAGGATGCGCGAGCGAAGCAGGGTGGGGAACTCATCACGCGGGGCCACACTGCACCATCCAACCGCTGTCCCAGCTTGATAGGCCAGCAAGCCGGGTACCACCCCGGAATCAACCAGTGACTGCATGCTTTGACGGTTAAGCTCACCTGTTTGCTGCTGGAATTGCTTGCGCGGCAGGCGCCAGTACATACACCAGCAACCACAACATGCCCCGCGAGGTCCGAATAATCTTTCGAAATCCGGCCAGCGAGAAGAAGTGAGAGGCTGAATGGCAATCACGCTAAGCCTCCTCCTTCAAAAAGCTATATACAAGGTGATTAAAGACATCCGGGCACTCCAAAGGGATCATGTGAGCGACACCAGGGATGCTCACCTTACGGTTATGCGGAAGCTGGCATTCCAGCTCGTCTGCCACGAGGTAGGTGTGCCAGCCATCATATTCGCCGATCATAATGAGGGCGGGTCGGTTGATCTCTTTAAGGCGTTCAAAGGCAGGGGGAATTAGTGGAATGGGCGTAGCCTCCCCATCTTGCCGTTCGAAACCAGCACATACTACCTGTTTCATATAGCCTCGGATGTGGGCAGGGGTTCGCCCTTCAGGTTGTGAAGGGCCGTCAGCCCAGACATGTACCTGCAAGTCGGTCAGCTCGTCTTTTTAGTACAGTGGATACTTCAAAATTTGGTGAGGACTCAAGGAATGGGGTACTTCAGTTGTTGACATCCGGTGAAGCCAAATCCTCATCATCATAAGAATCTTCGTCTTCTTCCTCATCCCAATCAAAATCCTCATCCTCTTTTTCTTCGTCGAATTCATCCTCGTCAATATCGAAATCTTCGTCCTCTTCCTCCTCATCTCTTTCGTCCTCTTCCTCTTCGTCTTCTTCTTCCTCTTCTAGCTCACCTTCTTCATCCCCCTCTTCGGGGGGTTCTTCATCGTCATTCTCTAATTCTTCGTCCTCTTCTTCATCACCATCTTCATCGATTTCGTCTGTGTCATTTTCATCATCGTCGTCGCCATAAATATCATCTTGTTCAAATTCATCATCATCTTGTTCATCCGGTTCTGGCCCATCACCGAAATTGCTGGATGCTTTCATCTCTATTTGAATGGTTCGCGCAGGGGCAACATTGCTCCAAAGCTCGAGGCACAGGCCAAGAGGGATGTGAGTGGAGCTCATGTCCACCCAGTTTTCGCCATATTGCTTCAAGGCATACTCCCAACCGGAAGAACAAGCATATCCTTGTTGTTGCCATAGTTTCTTCCATTCACCCAGAGATTTGGCACGCCAGGTGAACTCGTGCTGGACCTTCTCCATTGCCTGAAGGTGTGGATTTATCGAATAATTGGTATGCATACTTAAATCTCCATTGTCCTGTAGCGGAGGTAATAGTTTCAAGTCTTTCTTTGATATGACACAGTGAGTGATCGAAATAAGGCTGATTTAACCCAATCAGTCAACCTTGGGCCTGCCGGATGGACCAGCCCAGGCGAATATTTTTAGATCGACCCGATCGCGCTCATCAAAAACCACACCTTCAGCTTCGAGAAGCTCGCGCTGGTGCGAGCCACCGACACCCGGACGCAGGCTTACCCTACCTTGCGAATTGATCACGCGCTGCCAGGGCACATCTTGCGGACAGGCTGCCATGGCGCCACCCACCCATCGTGCGCCGAATGCCAGGTAAGATTTGGGATCCATCCCTGGAGGTGGAGCTAACAGCAAGGCGATCTGCCCATAGGTGGCAACTTTCCCGGCTGGTATCTGCCTGACAAGCTCCCACACCCTATGATTGAATTCTTCGCGCTTCGGTGGTGAGACATAACGCTGAGCCTGGTGAATTGCTGAAGGAGTCATTTTACCCGTCCTTTTGTTGGTATATCTAATATACCAGAACGCATGTTCTACGTCAAGGATTCGGAGTTCCTCTTCCGAGGTTCGTTATTTCTCGATTGACTACTGAAAACATCAATTCGCCCTCCATAATTTTTTTATCAACAAATCAGATAAATTAGACTGACTATCTACAAAATAATTATATCATTTAATGACTAACTGCTGGATTTTTTAACACCACCAAAGAAGACTTATTACCCCAATTAGTCGCCTTCTCTGGGCCAAGGATGTATCCATCACCGGGAAAATGGATGTGATCATGATCCGGGCAAGTGGGGTTATTCAGGAATAATACAATGTTGAGAATATGGCTAAGGGTGTAGATGTCTAACTGGTTAAGTTAGTGATATCTGTTACAATTGTTTCGCCTGACCAACCTGGCAGACTGCAGAGAACACTGAGATGGCAAGCGATACCCCTTCAAGCTACCGTAATTTAGTGATTTATGAAATATATGTACGCAACCACGGCGCCAACGGCACTTTTTGGGATGTGGAAAAGGATTTGCCTCGCCTGCATTCCCTGGGAGTGGACGTGATCTGGCTCATGCCGATCCATCCGATTGGCCTATTGAACCGCAAGGGAAGCCTGGGGAGCCCATATTCCATCACAGATTACCGGCAGGTAAATCCTGAGTATGGCAGCATGGAGGATTTCAGTAGGCTGGTCCAAAAGGCCCACGAGAGGGGCATGCGGTTGATAATCGATGTGGTGTATAACCACATGGCGCACGATTCGGCACTGGTAAAGGCACACCCTGAATATTTCCACCAGGACGAGCAGGGTAAGCCCATCAGCACCGTGGCTGAGTGGACCGATGTGGTCGATTTCCACCACCCAAACCCAGAACTGAGCGATTACCTGGTAGAAACCCTGCTGGGTTGGGTGAAATTGGGTGTGGATGGCTTTCGCTGTGATGTGGCTTCGCTGGTACCGGTAGAATTTTGGAATAAAGCACGTGCAGAGGTGGCGAGGGTGAAGCCGGGAGTGATCTGGCTGGCCGAGTCGGTGCATGCCAGCTTCATAGGAGCGCGGCGGGCAAGGGGATTAACCGGCCTATCAGATGGCGAGCTCTACGCGGCCTTTGACCTGACCTATGATTACGATATCTGGCCTATCTGGCAGCTGGCAGTGCAGGGGAAGGTGCCCGTCAGGCGATATGTGGAAATGCTGCGCTACCAGGATTGCATTTACCCTGAAACGTATATTAAGATGCGCTGCGTGGAAAACCACGACCAGGCGCGAATCATGAGGCTGGCTCCCAGCCGCGCCCAAGGGATTGCCTGGACTGCCTTTGAAGCTTTCAACAAGGGACCTTTTTTGATCTATGCCGGGCAAGAATCGGGCACCAAGCGCGCGCCTTCGCTTTTCGAGATCGATAAAGTGGATTGGGGGGATTATTCGCTGCAGCCATTTCTGTCGAAGTTGGCCAAGCTCAAAAAAGACCCGGCGCAAGTACAAGGTAAGTTCGTGGTGATCCAGGCTGACCCTGCCATCCAGGCGGTGTGGGAATTTCCAAAGAAGAACCTCTACGGCATCTTCAACACGAGCGGAAAGTCGGGTTATATCATGGTCAGCCTGCCGGATGGGACTTACCGCAATATCCTGAATGATGATCAGGTGGTGGTACGAGGAGGTAAGCTGTCACTCCCTGAAACTGCGGCCATCGTGCGGTATAGCGAGCCCATCTCATTACACCCGGCGTATAGTGAGCTGCTGGATTATCTGTTTACCGGCAGGTAAACGACCTTTTTCTATACGGTACCCCCATTTGTGTGTAAAACACTAACCAGTTGAGCCTGATTTTTCTCCATTGCCATGGCTAATGGCGTTTTCCCCTCATATAGTGGATTCGGATTGGCGCCGTGTTCTATCAGCCAGCTGGCCATGACAGGCTGATTGAACATCACTGCAGCATGCAAGGGAGTGATCCCGTCTGGAGATGCGGCATTCAGGTCCGCGCCATGCTGGAGCAGGTATTCAGCGGCGGCAGCCTGGGCGTGTAACACGGGAAAGTAGAGCAATGGGAGACCATGAGCCCCGCGGGCATTGATCAAGCCTGGATCTTGGTGAAGAAAGTCAGCCAGGAGATCGATGTTCCCCAACATGGAGGCGGTACAGATATCAGAATCGGCACCATGCTCAAGGAGGAAATTTATGATTTCCACCCGGCCAGTTTGAGCAGCTGCCTGGATGGCTGTTTCGTTCCAGCTGGCATTCAAGCTTACAATGGATGGATATTTTTCGAGCAGTTGTTTAACCACTTCGAGGTTGCCATGTGCATTACCAACAAACTGGTCGATCAGGTCTTGGGTGGGTGTAGCATCCACTATGAATGACCTCCTGAATAAGCACCATATTTTGCAAAGTTATATAGATTTATTAGACCATAATCATCCTATAATATGTAGAGTGAATTATTGGTCAATCATTAATATTTCTAGCTAGAAGACGTACCCAAATCAATTATGTATTTGATAGAAGAATCAGGATTGATTGAGAAGCTAAAAGATAATCGCCAGCAGGATCAGGATGGGTGAAAGGATGATGACCAGCACGACCCCCACGATGAGCAGCACCACGAAGATCAGGCCCAGGATGAGGCCGACCAGGCCAAACAACACTGCCAGGATCACCCCGATAATCCCAAACACCAGCCCCAATATGCCGCCGATGATTGCCAGGATGAATTTAACCACTCCCATGCTTTGCTCCTTCCAAGATAAGGTTCAAGCAGGCACCACTCATTGAAAGCAGGGATTCTTGCACCCTATCCACAGATAAGTATACGAGTATTGTGGGCAATGGTTTCACCATAAGGGTGGCAAGTCACATCGAATTATAGTTTTTGGAGCAGTTTGCTCTGCGACGTGTTAAAATAGCGCTTGTATATAATTAACAGCTTTGATGGAGATGAATATGGCAGCAAAGAAGTTAAGAGCGATCACTGCAGAGGACCTATACCGATTTAATACGATAAGCGAACCGCGAATCTCGCCAGATGGGCAAAATGTGGTCTATACCGTCCAAAGGGTGGATCAAAAAACCGAGAAGAAATACACCAACTTGTGGGTGGTGGATACGGTAAATGGTGAATCACGCCAATTCACCATTGGCGACCAGCATGACAGCAGCGGTCGCTGGTCACCCGATGGGAAGCAGATTGCCTTCCTGTCGGACCGCGCCGACAAGGATAAGCCAGCCCAGGTTTACCTGATCCAATTTAGTGGAGGTGAAGCCAGGCGCCTCACTGGCATCCAAGGTGTAGTTTCACAATTGAAATGGTCTCCTGATGGAAAACAGATATTATGCTCGGTGCGCAAGAAAGACCCGGAAGCGTTGGAACGTGATAAAGACGGGCAGAAAAAGAAACTGGGGGTGGTCTCAAGGCATTACGACCGTGTGTTTTTTAAGTTGGACGGGTATGGTTACCTGCCACATGAGCTAAGCCATATATGGGTAGTGGATGTGCGCACGGGCAGGGCAAAACAACTGACCGATGACAAAATATACAACGAGTTTAATGCGACCTGGTCGCCGGATGGAAAACAGATTGCATTTGTCTCCAATCGCAGCGAAGACCCCGACCTGTTCCCTGACCGGGTCGACCTGTTCGTCATGCCCAGTAAGGGAGGCGAGTTTCGCAAACTGGAGACGCCGGTTGGGTTCAAATACCTGCCATCATTCTCGCCGGATGGGAAGTGGATCGCTTATATTGGATCGGAAGGTGAGGGTGTTTCGTACAAAAATGCAGGAGTGTGGATCGTTCCGGCAGATGGCTCAAAGGCAGCGGTGAACCTGACCGAAAAATACGACCTTCATGTCGATTCCAGCACCATCAACGATATCGGGTCGCCGGAAACGATGTCACCCACCTGGTCAGCAGACGGCAAACGCCTGTATTTCAATTGCATGCTGCATGGAAGCTCCAAGCTGTCATCGATTGCCACCAGCGGCAAAGACCTGCGTGATGAGATTGGCGAGGGTGGGGTGGTGGGCTCATTCAGTTTTGATCACGCTCATAAGCGGCTGGCATATTTCTATGGGCAGATGCATGACCCGGCTCAAATTTTCGTGAAAAGCATGGATAAGGATAAGGTGAAACAGCTCACCCGGCTCAACCGCAGGCTGCTGGATGGGGTTGACCTGGGGCAGTACGAGGAAGTATGGTTCAAGGGGCTCGATCACAATGACCTGCAGGGTTGGATCCTGAAGCCACCCGGATTTGATCCGGCTAAAAAATATCCCTCTATCATGGAAATCCATGGTGGGCCACTGACCCAATACGGTAAATTTTTCATGCACGAGTTCTATTACCTGGCAGCACATGGCTACGTGGTGTATTTCACCAACCCGCGCGGCGGACGGGGATATGGCGAGGAACATGCCAAGGGCATCTACAGGGATTGGGGCCGGGCAGACTACGCAGATTTGATGGCCTGGGCCGATTATGTGGAGAAGCTGCCCTATATCGATCCGCAACGCATGGGTGTGACCGGAGGTAGTTACGGTGGGTACATGACGGTGTGGATCATCGGGCACACCCATCGCTTCAAAGCGGCAGTCTCTCAACGTTGCGTGAGCAACTTTGTGTCATTGTGGGGCTCAAGTGATTTCAACTGGGCGTTCCAGACGGAGCTGGACGATAAACCCCCCTTCGAGGATTTACAAAATTATTGGGAACACTCTCCCATCGCCTACATCGGCAATGCACGCACACCTACCCTGATCATCCACAGCGAGGGTGACTTGCGCTGCCCCATCGAACAAAGCGAACAGGTATATGTGGCACTGAAGAAGCAGGGCGTGGCGAGCGAGATGGTGCGCTTCCCGGATGAGTTCCACGGGTTATCGCGCACAGGGCGGACTGACCGGCGGATCGTCAGGCTGAACCATATCGTGCGCTGGTTCGATAAATATCTGAAAGATTAAACAAGAAGACGCCTCATAAGAATCTCGTGAGGCGTCTCTTTAACGTATAAATGGTGTTAACAGGAATAGCTTATTTAATGATAGGCCATCAGTCAGGGAGACGAAATAAGTGCATGATGTGATCGTGGTGGGGACGGGACCTGCAGGAGCCGTTTTGGCATACCTGCTGGCGAAGCGCGGGCTGGATGTGTTGATTCTGGAAAGGGCGAAGCTGCCGCGTTATAAAAGCTGTGGGGGAGGAGTGACCTGGAAAGCCATGCAAAACCTGCCTTTTGACGTGAGCGCTGTGCTCGAAACCAAGGCAGTGGGAGGCGTGGTGACCTTCGCCGGGCAGCAGTTGCTGAAAGTGGAGGTGGGATGGCCTGTGGCATGGCTGGTAATGCGTGACCGCTTCGACCATTACCTGGTGCAGCAAGCCATACAGGCTGGAGCCCGGCTGGTGGAGGGGGTGAGTGTGACCGACGTGGAGGATCGAGGTGAACACGTGGTGGTTACCACCTCAATGGGAGAACTGCAGGCGCAATTCGTGGCCGGCGCAGATGGGGTGAATAGCATCGTGGCGCGTTCGGTGGGGTTGATGCCCAACCGGGAGGTGGGGGTGGCGGTGGAGGCTGAGCTGGCAGTGAGCCCTGCCTTGCTGGAGGCCCAAGGTGCCTACGCCACGTTCGATTTCGGAGCCCTGCCGGGTGGGTATGGCTGGATTTTCCCGAAGCGCGATCATCTCTCGGTGGGGGTGTTCAAGGCCATCCCGGGGAAAGCGGTGGGGCTGAAAAAAGCGCTGGAAAAATTCATCGCCAGCGAGGCGGTGCTGCTGGACCCGACTATTTTGCACATGCAGGGGCACCAGATCCCTCTGGGAGGGCGAACACGCAGCTTACACAAGGGCAGGGTACTGCTCGTGGGTGATGCCGCCAACCTGGCGGATCCCTGGATGGGGGAGGGTATTTCATATGCCGTGGTCAGCGCTCGCCTGGCGGCAGAACAGGTTTATTATGCACTGGAGAGTAAGCATATTGACTTGAGTGGATACACATCCTTGATCAACGCCTCCATCACCCCTCAGTTGCTGTCGGCGCGCTTATTTGCCAGGGTAGTATATTCATTGCCAGAAATGTGCTCGGACCTGTTGAGCAGGAGCCCGTTCATGCAGCGCATGGTGTTCGATGTGATCCGCGGCGACCGGACCTTCAGAGAGATGACCGCTGGCCTGATTTTGGGCATGCCACGCATCGTGGTGGAGACATTTTTCAAATATGAGCCCAGCCAGGTGCAGATGGCGGATGCGTAATCAAGACCAATGATCAGGAGCAACCTTAATAATGATCCAAGGAGATAAGAGTAAAGCGCCGCTTCGTTACCTGGGACTGGTGACGGGAATGTCGCTGGTGCTAATCGTGCTCAACGCACTGCTGGGGATGCCCATACCGTTTCGGGTAGAGTTTCTATTGGGATACGTGGGTGCATTATTAGTCTTCGTGTTATGGCATGCCTTGCTCACCAAGGGCTTGAAGCGGAGCCTGTTGATGGTTGGGCTATCTTTTATCGTTGCATTTACTGCCGAAGCACTAGGGGTGAATTACGGGCTGGTTTTTGGACATTATCATTACACGGAAATCCTGGGTGTCTCCCTCTTCGGGGTGCCATTCCTGGCGGCATTAGCCTGGGAACCGATCGTTTATGCGTCCTTTTGCGTCAGCGATATGCTTTCGCAGCGGTTAGCCAGCGCACTCCCCCGGCGATTGCATTGGTCCAGCAGCGTATGGATGGCAGCCATCGGGGCGTTGGCGACCACCGCCTGGGATATGATGATCGACCCGATTGCGGTAAGCCAGGGGTGGTGGGTGTGGAACGGCGGCGGCTCATACGTGCCATACGTGGCCAACGGGGTGCCCATCCAAAATTTCATCGGCTGGTTGGGAGTAGCGTTCGTAATTAACCTGATTTACCGGATGGTTGCTGACGGCATGGGCCAGCCCAGCCTATCCGCTGCGTTAACCTTTTACGGCCCATTGACTTTATACTGCTCGTTATTCCTGACCGCCTTTGGTGTGGCGATTACCATCCTTAAGCGACCTGAAGTGGCATTGATCGGCATGCTGGCGATGGGACCATTCATCGTCATCGCCCTGTCAAACCTGCCAGCTTACATATTCAACCTAAAGCATTTGGGCAGTTCGACGACCAAATTGTAAGACTATATTATTGCCTGGAGGACATATGGCGATTGGAATCGACAAATCGC